>JACCZA010000100.1 GCA_013696185.1 Actinomycetota bacterium | reverse complement strand
AGCCCGGGACGGTGACGCCTGCCGAGCAACCGTGCCTGGGCGCGCAGCTCGGCGCCGTCCGCGATCGGGAGCAGCTCGCTCATGTCTCCTCTCCGCGCGTGACCGTCGCCCGGTACTCGGGATGCGTCCGGAGCAGGTCGCGATGGGTGCCCTCGGCGCTCACGCGCCCGGCCTCGAGCAGCACCACCCGGTCGGCCCGGTCGAGCACGAGCGGGCTCGTGGTCACGACGACGGTCGTCCGGCCGGCGCGTGCGTCGCGCAGGCGCTCCGCGATGCGCGCCTCGGTGTGGGCATCGACCGCGCTCGTCGGCTCGACGAGCACGAGCGCCTCCGGATCGGCCAGCAGCGCACGCGCGAGCACGAGCCGCTGGCGCTGCCCGCCCGAGAACGAGCGGCCGCGCTCGTCGATGACCGTGTCCAATCCGGCAGGCAGCGCCTCGACGACGTCCTCGGCGTCCGCTACCGCGACCGCCTCTCCGACCGCCGCGTCGTCGGCGCCGGCCCAGGGGTCGAGCACCCGGCGAAGCGGGCCGGCGAAGAGCACCGGATCGGCCTCGCTGACGACGATGCGCCGGCGAACCGCCGCGAGCGGCAGGTCGGCGAGGCGCACGCCGCCGAGAGAGACGCCGTCGTCGTCCACGAAGCGCCCGAGGCGATCGGCCAGCGCGGCGGACTCGTCGGGCTGCGCCGAGGCGACGCACGTCAGGAGGCCGGGCTCGACGACGAGGCCGGAGCGCCGGTCCACGAGCCGCGCGCCGGCGGAGGGCTCCGCGACCGGGCTCTCCGCCTCGGCCACGGCGCGCTCGACCGAGATCACGTCCAGCATCCGGCGGGCGCCGACGAGCGCGCGCGTGACCTTGTCGACAGCCTCGGCCGCCGTTCGCAGCGGCAGCACGAGGAACACGGCGTACCCGTAGAAGGCGATCAGCTCGCCCGGCCCGATCCTGCCCGAGACCGCGAAGCGCGCGCCCAGCCAGGTCACGAGGACGACGAACAGACCCGGCACGAAGACCTGCGCGGCATCGAGGGTCGACTGCGGCACCGCGACCCGCACGCCCGCGCGACGCACGCCCTGCGACTGCGCCCGGTAGCGGTCGAAGAACGCCTGCTCGCCGCCGATGCCGCGCAGGACGCGCAGGCCCGCAGCCGTGTCGGCGCCGAGGGCCGTCAGCGCGCCGACTTCCGTCCGCTGCTCCCGCTGGCGGGCCTGCAGCGGCTTGATCACGCCGCTCAGGGCGAGCACGAGCACCGGGACGCCGACGAGCACGAGGAGGCCGAGCACCGCCGACGAGGAGAGCAGGATGACCGCGACGACCCCGTATGCGACGACCGCGCCGGACAGCCGCGCGGTGATGTCGAAGGCGCCGCCCGCACGCAGGGCGTCGTTCGAGATCGTCGCCACCACCTCGCCCGTCGAGAGCCGGCTTCGCACCGCCGGGCCCGAGCGCGCGACGTGATGGCCGATGATCTGTGCGAGCCGGAAGGACGCCAGCAGCCAGTTGAAGACCGCGTAGCGGTGCCGCATCACGCCGGCGAACGCCTGCGTCGCGCCGAGCCCCAGCAGGACGAGCGTCCACAGCAGGAGCGCGCCGTTGTCGGCGTCGACGATCCCCTGCTCGATCGCACGCCCGATCGCGAACGGCATCAGGGCCTGCGCCACCATCCAGAAGACGCCGAACAGCACGCCCGCCCCGAGAGTCCCGAGCTGACAGCGCCCCACCCACACGAGCAGCCGCAGCGGCGACCGCGTGTCGGGCGTACCCGGGTCGTCGAACGGCAGGCGGATCACGCGTGCCTCGCGCCGGTCGAGCGCAGGGCACACGGGTGCCGTGGGGAGGCGGAAGTCGTCTGGTCCATGGGCGCGTGCGGGCACGTGCGAAAGCACGCCCCGCTCCGCGATCGTAACGACGCCCCTCTGCGAGGACCTGAGCCAGGCGGAGTGCCGATGTGTAGGCTATGTGTATGCAGCTCGACCGGCGCCTGCAGATCCTGATCGACGAGCCGCGCTACCGCCGTCTCGTGTCGCGCGCCCGCGAGCGGGAGACGTCGGTCGCCGCCGTCATCCGCGAGGCGATCGATCTCGCTCTGCCCGACGATCTGGAGTCGAAGCGCGCGGCCGCCGAGCGCATTCTCGCGGCGGAGCCCATGCCGGTTCCCGACCTCGCCGGGCTGAAGGCGGAGCTCGACACGCTCCGCTCCGGCGGCATGTGATCGTCCTCGACACGACGGTTCTGGTCTACGCGGTCGGCGCGGAGCATCCGCTGCGGGAGGCGTGCCGAAGGCTCCTGACCGCGGTCGCGGCGGGCACGGTGCGGGCGACGACGACGATCGAGGTGATCCAGGAGTTCGCGCACGTCCGGGCGGGCCGACGCTCGCGGACCGATGCCGCCGCTCTCGCTCGCGATTACGCCGAGGCCCTCGCGCCACTCGTCGTCGTCGACCGGCCGGTGCTCGAACGGGGGCTCTCCCTGTTCGAGGAGACCGCCGAGGTGGGCTGCTTCGACGCGATCCTGGCGGCTGCTGCTCTCGTGCACGGGGCGGAGGCGCTCGTCTCGGGCGACGCCGTCTTCGGCGCGGTGCCCGGGCTGAACCACGTCGTGCCGGACACCGAGGCGTTCGAGCGCCTGCTCGGCGCGTAAGAGCACCGCTCGATCCCGACGACTGAGAGAAGCGATGCAGCAGCGCGACGGGCACCTGATCTTCTCGCCCTCGGATCTGAACGCGTTCCTCGAGTGCGAGCACCTGACGCGGCTCGAGCTCGAGGTCACGCGCGGTCTGCGCAGCCGCCCCGCCGTCGACAACCCGCAGGCACGCCTGATCCAGGCGAAGGGCGAGGAGCACGAGCGTCGCTACCTCGACGCGCTTCGCGCCGACGGCAAGCGCGTGGTCACGATCGACCGCGGCGGCGGCGGCGCCGGCGGCGGCGGCTGGGAGCTCGAGCGCGCCGCCTCCGACACGCTCGCCGCCATGCGCTCGGGCGCTGACGTCGTCTTCCAGGCGGTCCTCCTCGGGGAGGGCTGGCGCGGCTTCGCCGACTTCCTCGAGCGGGTCGAGACGCCTTCGGACCTCGGTTCCTGGAGCTACGAGGTCGCCGACACGTAGCTCGCCCGCCACGCGAAGCCGTACTTCATCCTCCAGCTCTGCTTCTACAGCGAGCAGCTCGCTCTCCTCCAGGGCCGCGAGCCCGCGCGCACGCACGTCATCCTCGGCACCGGGGAGCGCGAGCCCTTCAGGCCCGCCGACTTCGCCGCCTACTACCGCCGCGTCCGCGCGCGCTTCGTAGCGGCCGTGGCGCAGGGGCTCGACACCTATCCGCTGCCGGTGTCGCACTGCTCGATCTGCACCTTCAAGGAGGTCTGCGAAGCGCAGTGGGAGCGCGACGACCACCTGACGCGCGTCGCCGGGATGCGCCGCGACCAGATCAAGCGGCTCGCGACGACGGGCGTGACGACGCTCGCGGAACTGGCTCGTGCGACGGACGCGAGCCGTC
>JACCZA010000091.1 GCA_013696185.1 Actinomycetota bacterium | reverse complement strand
TGCGCGTGCTCGGGACGATGGACGACGACCGGCTGATGGTCGGCTCGTCGGCCACGTGGCCGTGGACCTGCTACATCCTCGCCGACGCGCCGAGCCTGGAGGCGGTCGCCGCCGTCTGCAACGTCGTACGGGAGGCCGAGGTCGACGGCGCGCGGCTGTGGCGCTACCTCCGCATCGAGGCGCGCGTCGGCCGGCCCCTCTTCTTCGGGAACGCGTAGCCCTCAGGGGCCTGTCCGTAAAGTGGTCGCGGTGACTGGGGCGCGAGAGGTGCCACGAGGCAAGGACGCAGGGAGCGTCGATATGAGGACATATCGGCGCGACCGAGGACGCAGCATCGTGGTGCCTCACGCCTTCCAGGCGCCCCGAGCCATTGTGCGGACAGGCCCCTAGAGACGAGGCCTACCGTCTGACGACGAAGATGCTCTTGCCGATCAGCCGGCCGTAGCGGGCGTGCTTGCGGGAGCCGTATCCCGGCCAGACGTACCAGCGGTAGATGCCCGGTACGAGCCGGTAGCGGCGGCCGCCGAAGCGCCAGGAGCGTGTCAGGTGGAGACGCGCTCGGCCGGGCCACGCGCTCAGGATCTTGCGCCCGCCGCGAAACAGCTGGACGTTGTAGTAGCGCGGGCTGCGGTAGGGCGCCCAGCGCAGGAGCGGCGGACGGGAGACCCGCGCGTTCAGCCTCGGCGAGACGAGGAGCGCCGCCCGCGGAAGCGCCGTCACGCTCGCGGGAGCCGAGCGGTTGCCTGCCTTGTCGAGCGCGATCACGGAGTAGCGGAAGTGGACGTCGTTGCGCAGTCTGCGGTCGCGGAAGACCGGCTCGACGCCTTCGTAGATCGCGCGCTCGCTCGCCAGGGCCACCCGCTCGAGCGCCCCGCGCCGGAGCACGAGCACGCGGTCGAAGTCGGCGTCGAGCGGTCGCCGCCAGCGCAGGACGACCCTGTGGTCGCCCGCTTCGGCCCGCAGGCCGCTGACCGCCGCCGGCGGCGTCGCGTCGTAGTTGAGGGCGATGCTCGCGGTCGCGCTGTTCCCCGCCCGATCGGCGCAGGAGACCGACACCGGCAGGCCGGTTCCGTCTGGCCCGCCGTAGGTCGCCCCCGTGCAGCCCTCGACCCCGGAGGTCGCATCCGTGGCGGCGGCCGCCACGTCCACCGGGTGGTTGTAGATGCCGTTCGCGTCGGGCGCCCGGGTCGGGGTCGCGGTGACGGCGGGCGCAGTCTTGTCGAGCCTGATCGTGACCGAGGCGGAGCCGGTCAGCGCGACGCCGTTCCGCGCCGAGCACGTGAGCGTGACCCCGCCGGTCTCCTGCGTCACGGAGACGGAGCCGCACCCGGCGCTGGAGACGACGCCCGACTCGGCGTCGGCGACTGCCCAGCCGACCGTGACGTCCGTCCGGTACCAGCCGGCGTTGCCTGCGGTACCCGAGAGCGCCGGAGTGATGGCCGGGGCGGTCGTGTCCCACACGCCGTAGGTCTGCACGGTGCGCGCCGCCGTCGCCTTGATCTGCGCGAGGGTCGCCGTGTCTGCAGCCCGAACCTCGATCGCGACCCAGTGGCCCGCCCGCAGGTCGCGGATCGACGCGGTGCTCCTGACGCCCTTCGACCACTTGTAGTAGACGGTCGAGGACGAGACTGCGAACGCCTGGCTCGGACTCTCGCGGCCGAGCTTGGCGAGGGCCGCCGCGTTGCCGGTCTTCACGTCGAGCGAGAGCGAGTTCGCCGCCGGCAGCGGCGTCGTCAGCAGGCGGCCGCTGAAGCTGTAGGCCACGGTGGTCGCCGCCGGCGCCGATGCGGCAGCGAGAGCGAGAGCGGCGAATGCCGCGACTGCGCTCGGACCCAGCAGACGCCCCCTCCCCATCCGTCTCCCCTCGACCTGCCAGAGAATACGACGGTTCGGGTCGACGGGGGGTTAGTTCTTCGTAAAACCCCTGGATCCGACGCCGTGGCCCCGCAGGCGACGGGCTCCGCTCAACCGATCTGCCAGGTGTCGCCCGAGCCGATCAGGGCCGCCAGGTCGCCATGGCCCCGCTGCGCGGTCGCGGCGTCGAGCTGCGCCTGCATCACCTCGTCGTAGACAGGTCGCTCGACGTCGCGAAAGACACCGATCGGGGTCGGGCCGTGCGGCGTGTGGGCCAGGCGGCTGAGGGCGAAGGCGAGTGCCGGCTCGACTGCGTGCTCGTCGTGGCGCAGCAGCGCTCCCTCCCCCACGGCCGCGACCTCCACGAGCTCGCAGGTGCCGTCGGCCCGCTGGGCCACCCCGCGCTCGCCGTCGGCGCCGAAGCGGATCGGCATGCCGTGCTCGAGCAGGATCCGGTTCTCCCGCTGCTCGCGCACGGCGTCGAAGGCGCCGTCGTTGTAGATGTTGCAGTTCTGGTAGATCTCGACGAAGGCGGTGCCCCGATGGAGAGCCGCCTTGCGCAGCACCGCGGTCAGGTGCTTCTTGTCGGTGTCGATCGTCCGCGCGACGAACGTCGCCTCGGCGCCGAGCGCGATCGAGACGGGGTTGAACGGGTGGTCGATCGAGCCCATCGGCGTCGACTTCGTCACCTTGCCGGCCTCGCTCGTCGGCGAGTACTGGCCCTTCGTGAGACCGTAGATCTGGTTGTTGAACAGGAGGATCTTCACGTTCACGTTGCGGCGGAGGGCGTGGATCAGGTGATTGCCGCCGATCGAGAGCGCGTCGCCGTCGCCCGTGACGACCCAGACGGACAGGTCGGGGCGGGAGACGGAGAGCCCGGTGGCGATCGCGGGCGCGCGACCGTGGATCGAGTGCATGCCGTAGGTCTGCATGTAGTAGGGAAAGCGCGCGGCACAGCCGATTCCCGAGATGAAGACGATCCGCTCGCGCGGCAGGCCGAGCTCGGGCATGAAGCCCTGGACGGCCGCCAGGATCGCGTAGTCGCCGCAGCCGGGACACCAGCGCACCTCCTGGTCCGACTTGAAGTCCTTCGCGGTCAGCTGGATCAGGCCGCCGCCGTTCCCCTCCCCGCGCGCCCCGCCCGTCACAGCATCGCCTCGATCGCCTCGGCGAGCTCCGAGGAGCGGAACGGCACCCCGCGCACGCGATTGTAGCCGACCGCGTCGACCAGGAACTCGGCCCGGATCAGCCGTAGCAGCTGGCCGAGGTTCAGCTCGGGCACGAGCACCCTGTCGTAGCGGCGCAGCACCTCCCCGGTGTTCCGCGGGAACGGGTTCAGGTAGCGCAGGTGGGCATGGGCGACGCTGCCCCCGGCCTCCCGCACCCGCCGGATGCCCGCCGCGATCGGGCCGTAGGTGCCGCCCCAGCCGAGCACGAGCAGCTCGGCGCCGCCGGGGTCGTCGACCTCGAGCTCGGGGATGTCCGCGGCGATGCCGGCGACCTTGCGCGCGCGGAGGCGAGTCATCAGGTCGTGGTTGTCGGGGTCGTAGGAGACGTTGCCCGTCCCGTCCTCCTTCTCCAGCCCGCCGATGCGGTGCTCGAGCCCAGGGGTACCGGGCAGCGCCCACGGCCGGGCGAGCGTGTCGACGTCGCGCGTGTAGGGCAGGAACTCGCCGTCCACGGGAGGCTCGACCGTGAGCTCGACCGAGATGTCGGGCAGCGCGTTCACGTCGGGCAGGAGCCACGGCTCCGAGCCGTTCGCGAGGTAGGCGTCGGAGAGCAGGTAGACGGGAGTGCGGTACTTGAGCGCGATGCGGGCTGCCTCGACGGCGACCTCGAAGCAGTCGCCGGGCGTCGAGGCGGCGAGCACCGGCACCGGCGACTCGGAGTTCCGCCCGAACAGCACCAGCAGCAGGTCGGCCTGCTCGGGCTTCGTCGGCATGCCCGTCGAGGGCCCGGCCCGCTGGATGTCGAGGATCAGGAGCGGCAGCTCGAGCGCGACCGCGAGCCCGACGGTCTCGGCCTTCAGCACGATGCCCGGGCCGGCCGAGGTCGACACGGCGAGCGAGCCGCCGAAGGCGGCCCCGACTGCGGCGCCGACAGCGGCGATCTCGTCCTCGGCCTGGAACGTGCGCACGCCGAAGCTCTTGTGCCGGGCGAGCTCCTCGAGGATCCCGGAGGCGGGCGTGATCGGGTAGGCACCGAGGAAGAGGGGCAACCCGCTCTGCCGACTCGCGGCGATCAGGCCGTAGGCGAGGGCGGTGTTGCCGGTGATCTGCCGGTAGGTGCCCGGCCGCAGCGGCGCCGGCTTCACCTCGTAGGAGACCGAGAAGCCCTCGCTCGTCTCGCCGAATGCGTAGCCCGCGTTGAAGGCGGTGACGTTCGCCTGCAGGATGGCCGGGCTGCGCGCGAACTTGCGCTCGAGGAAGGAGATCGTGCCCTCGGTCGGGCGGCCGAAGAGCCATGACATCAGGCCGAGCGCGAACATGTTCTTCGAGCGCTCGGCCTCCCGCGGGGTCACCTCGATGCCTCGCAGCGCCTCGACGGTCATCGTCGTCAGCGGCACATCGTGCACCTGGAACTCCCCGAGCGAGCCGTCCTCCAGCGGGTTCGACGTGTAGCCGGCCTTGCGCAGGTTGCGCTCGTTGAAGGCGTCGCGGTTGACGATCAAGGTGCCGCCCTTCGGCAGATCGGCGAGGTTCGTGCGCAGCGCCGCCGGGTTCATCGCCACGAGCACGCCCGGCGCGTCGCCCGGCGTCAGGATGTCGTGGTCGGCGAAGTGCAGCTGGAAGCCCGACACGCCCGGAAGCGAGCCCGCCGGCGCCCGGATCTCGGCGGGGAAGTCCGGGAGGGTCGAGAGGTCGTTCCCGAGCAGCGCCGTCTCGCTCGTGAAGCGATCTCCCGTCAGCTGCATGCCGTCGCCCGAATCACCGGCGAAGCGGATGATCACGCCGTCTCGCTGCTCGACCGGCTTTGCCATCGCTCCTTGTGTATACCGCATCGCCTCCCCGCACGGACGTGGCGCGGAGGTTGCATCGCCGCCGGGCGAGTGCGATAAGTACATCCCCCTATTCTCGGCGGCGTAAGGAGCGAACCTGTGTCGGTACCGGAGGACAGATTGACGGAGCACGAGCCGCACGCCGGCAACGGGCTGCAGGCGGCCCCGCGCGGCGCGGTCGAGGTCGGCGACCGCGTCACGGCGGTTCTGCGCGCTGCCGAGGAGGCGGCGGAGCAGATCCGGGTCGATGCCCACGCCGAGGCGGCCGACGTACTGCGCACGGCGGAGCAGGAAGCGGCGGGCCGGGCCGAGCAGGCGAGGCGCGAGGCCGAGACGCTCCGCGCCGATGCCGAGCGG
>JACCZA010000083.1 GCA_013696185.1 Actinomycetota bacterium | reverse complement strand
CTCCCGGCGAGCTCGCGCCCGGCGCGGGCGAGCTGCTCGTGGGCGACGGCGCCGTCCGCTACCGCGCCCTGCTCGAGCAGGCGGGCGCGACGATCCCGCCCGACGGCGACGAGGCGCATCGCCCGCGCGCGCGCTTCCACGCGGCACTCGCCCGGGACTACGGCTTGGCCGAGCAGGTCGAGCCGCTGTACCTGCGTAGGCCGGACGCTGACCGTACGCTGCCGTCGTGAAAGCCCCGCCGTCACCGGCCACGATCGAGCTGCGTCGCCTCACGCTGCGCGACCTGCGGCGGATCGAGGAGATCGAGCGCCGCTCGTATGCGACGCCGTGGTCTCGCTCGATGTTCGCGGGTGAGCTCGCGAAGCCGTCCTCGATCTGCCTCGGCGCGTTCGACGGCGACACGGGCGAGCTCCTCGGCTACCTGATCATCTCCCGCTACGTCGACGCCTGGCACGTGATGAACATCGCCGTCGATCCCCGCGAGCGTCGGCGGGGGATCGCGACGACGCTGCTCGATCGGCTCTTCGAGGTCACCGCGAACGGCAGCGAGCACCGTGGCTACACGCTCGAGGTGCGGGTCTCGAACACGGGCGCGATCGCACTCTACGAGCGGCTCGGCTTCCGTGGTCGCGGCGTTCGGCGCGCGTACTACACCGACAATCAGGAGGATGCGCTGATCATGTGGAAGGACCCGCTTCCTGCCGCGCCGTAGAGCGGGGGCGGGGTGATCCTCGGCCTCGAGACCTCCTGCGACGAGACCGCGGCGGCGCTCGTCTCGCCGGGCGGGGAGGTGCTCGCGAACGTCGTCTCCTCGCAGGCCGACCTTCACGCGCGCTACGGCGGCGTCGTGCCCGAGGTGGCCTCGCGCCGCCACCTCGAGCTCGTGGTCCCCGTCGTGCGCGAGGCCCTCGCCGTGGCCGGCCGGAGGCTCGACGAGGTCGAGCTCGTGGCCGTCACGCGGACGCCGGGGCTGATCGGCGCACTACTCGTCGGCGTGTCGGCCGCAAAGGCGCTCGCCTGGGCGCGGCACCTGCCGCTCGCGCCGGTGGATCACCTGCACGGCCACGTCGCCTCGCTCTTCCTCGAGCCCGACCCGCTCGAGCCGCCGTTCCTCTGCCTGCTCGCGAGCGGCGGGCACACGCTCCTGCTCGAGGTCTCGGATCGGGCGGGCTTCCGCGTGCTCGGCACGACGCTCGACGACGCCGCGGGAGAGGCGTTCGACAAGGGCGCCCGGCTGCTCGGGCTCGACTACCCGGGCGGCGCGGCGCTCGATCGGCTCGCGCGGACCGGGGATGCCTCGGCCTACGCCTTCCCGGTCGCGCGCGTCGGCGGGCTCGACTTCTCCTTCTCCGGCGTGAAGACCGCGCTCCTGTACGCCGTGCGCGACCTCCCGGTCGAGGAGCTCGCCGCGCGCCGCGGGGATCTCGCCGCGAGCTACCAGCGCGCGATCGTGCGCGCACTCGCCGAGCGCACCCTGCTCGCGGCCGAGCAGACGGGCGCACGCCGGATCGCGCTCGTCGGGGGCGTGGCTGCGAACTCCGAGCTGCGGGCCTCGCTGCCGGACGCGGTTGCGGCGCCGCTCGAGCTCTGCACCGACAACGCGGCGATGATCGCCTCGGCCGCCCGCTACGTCCGGGCCATCCCGTGCCCCGACTATCTTGGGCTCGATGCCGCAGCGTAAGCCGGCCCTCCTGGGGGCGGTCGCAGCCTTCGCGCTCGCGGCCCTCGCGTTCACCGCCGTAGCCCTGCAGGCCGGCTCGAACTCGGGCGCAGGCCCTGTCTCGCCTCGCGCTGCCGCCGTCGCCTGGCGCGGCCTCGTCGACGAGCCCCGCGTACCCGTGGCGGTCGGCGAGCGGATGCTCGTGGTGCTCGACCTGCCCTCGCTCGCCGATCGCGTCGCCGCCTCCGGCGGCCGGGCCGGCGACCGCCAGGAGCGCCGCTGGACCGCCTCTGCCCTCTCCCTGCAGCGGCTCTTTCTCTCCCGCCTGACGGTGCAGGGAGCACAGATCAAGCCCGAGTTCCGCTACGGGCGTGTCCTGAACGGCTTCTCCGCCCAGCTCGACCCCCGCTCGCTCGCGCTGCTCGAGCGCGCGCCCGAGGTGGAGGGGATCTATCCGGTGCGGGCCGCGTACCCGGCCTCCGTGGAGGAGGATCGGGCGGCGAGGGCCGCGTTCTCCGCAGGGATCGGCGCCCGGCCGGAGGGGGGCCTGCCGGGCTTCGACGGGCGCGGCGTCGCGATTGCGCTCCTCGACACGGGGGTCGACCGCCTTCACCCGTACCTGCGCGGTCGACTGCTCGAAGGCATCGACGTCGTCGGCGGCAGCGAGCTCGCGGCGGCGGCGAGCCGGCCCGAGGACCCGACCCAGGTCGAGCGCCACGGCACGCAACTCGCCGGGATCATGGTCGGCGCGGGAGGCCCACCGGGGCTCGCCGGGATCGCCACGGGCGCCTCCGTGATCCCGATCCGCATCGCCGGCTGGCAGCGTGACGCGCAGGGCGGCTGGGCCGTCTACTCGCGCACGGATCAGATCATCGCCGGACTGGAGCGTGCGGTCGACCCGAACGACGACGGCGACGCGCACGACGCGGCCCGTATTGCGCTCGTCGGTGTCGCCGAGCCCTACGCCGCATTCGCGCAGGGCGCCCTGGCGCAGGCCGCCGGCGGAGCACTTCGGCTCGACACGCTCGTCGTCGGACCGGCCGGAAACGACGGCCCTGCCGGGCCCGGCTTCGGCAGCGTCTCCGGCCCGGGAGGCGCTCCAGCCGCGCTGACGGTCGCCGCAGGCGATCTGCGCCCGAGCTTCCAGATCGCCCGCGTGGTGCTGCGGGCGGGCTTGCGGGTCGTGCTCGACCGGACGCTCCCGCTGGCCGGTGCGGTAGGGCCGGAGCGTCCGCTCGACCTGCCGATCGCCACGCCCCGCCTCTCCGGTGAGCGGGTCCTGCCGGCGCCGGGGACGCCTTCGGTGAGCGCCGCCGATTTCTTCGACGCGCGGGGCTACAGCCGCGTCGCCGCCTCCGGCGGCCGGGCCGGCGACCGCCAGGAGCGCCGCTGGACCGCCTCTGCCCTCTCCCTGCAGCG
>JACCZA010000071.1 GCA_013696185.1 Actinomycetota bacterium | reverse complement strand
CTCCCGGCGCGCACGCCAAGACGGCGACGCCGCGCGTCGTCCCGCGCGCCTCCGCCAGCAGCCGCTCCAGGCGGGCGCGCACGGCGGCGCTCAGCAGGTGCTCCTCGGCGATGCGGTAGCGCCCGGCGGCCCAACCGTCGCCGACCTCCTGGAGCAGGGGTCGCACGACCTCCGAGAGGGCCGACTCGACCCGGTGGAGGGCGAAGGTCTGGTCGAGCAGTCGAGCGACGGCTTCGGGGTCGGTCTGCGCGAGGGCGTCTCGGAGCGCGGAGCGCAGCTCCGCCGGGGTGGCGCAGGGCTCCGCGTCCGCCGCCCCGAGGAGCGCAGCCGCCTCCCCGATCCGGTAGCCCTCGTCGAGGCGCGCGCGCAGCCACTCGACCCGCGAGACGTCCTCCTCGCAGTAGCGGCGCTGACCGCCGGGGGTGCGCACGGGCTGGAGGATCGCGTAGCGCTGCTCCCACTTGCGCAGCGTGTCCGGCGCGATCCCGGTGCGCTGCGCGAGCGCGGCGATGTTCATGCCTGCGGTGGTCATTACTCGCCTCCCCCTATGACAGCATGGACCACCGGGCGCGCGAGAGCCAGCCGGCCGCGCAAGGACTACGCTCGGAGGGATGCCCGAGGGGGATTCGCTCCACCGTGCGGCGCGCCGGCTGCAGGTGCTCGTCGGAGAGCGGCTGGAGGTCGAGACGCCCCACCCGCGCGCGGCCTCCAAGCGGCTCGCCGAGCGTCTCGACGGGCGGGTGCTCGAGCACGTGGAGGCGCTCGGCAAGAACCTCCTGCTCCGCTTCGAGGGCGGCGCCCTGCTCCGCAGCCACCTGCGCATGAGCGGCCGCTGGGTGGTGCAGCCGCGTGAGGCGCCCCTCCGCGGGCGACCGTGGCTCGTCCTGCGCGGGGGGCGCCACCAGGCCCTTCAGTGGCACGGGCCGGTGCTCGAGCTCGGTCGCGGCGCCCCGCTTCGCCTCGGTCCGGACATCCTCGCGCCCGAGCCTGCCTTCGGGCGGATGCTCGCCAACCTGCGCCGCGAGCACGGGGGCCGGGCGCTCGGGGACGCGCTCCTCGATCAGCGGCTCGTCTCGGGCATCGGGAACATGTGGCGGGCGGAGGCTCTCTGGGAGGCGCGGCTGTCCCCGTGGCGCCCGCTCGGCGAGACCGCTGACGAGGAGCTGCGAGAGGCGCTCGAGACGGCGGCGCGGCTGATGCGCGAGGCGCTCGAGCACGGCCGCTCGCAAAAGAGGGTGACGGCGCGCGCGGGCCGCGCGTGCCCGCGCTGCGGCACGCCGATTCACTCGCGCGGCCAGGGAGACGAGAACCGGATCGCCTACTGGTGTCCTCGCTGCCAGAGCTGAGGCCCCGGCGGCGGGAGAGCCGATAAGCTCGACAGTTCTTCGACAGAGATCTCCGAACGGAAGGATCTTCATGAACAAGCTCAACGCTCTGACAGGAGCGCTGCTCGTGGTCGGCGGGTTGAACTGGGGCACCGTGGCCCTCGGCGAGAAGGACCTGGTCGCGACCCTCTTCGGCAAGGACTTCGGCGACACGACGGGCGCGAGTCGCCTGGTCTACGGTCTCGTCGGCGCCGCCGCCGCCTACCAGGTGCTGCAGCGCATGCGCGGAGAGGCGACCGCGGCGTAGGTGGGAGCCTCGTCCGCGGACCGGCTCTGCCGGCCGTCACGCTTCCGGCGCACATCCGCCACGGACACGGCAGTTCCGCCCGGCTAGCGTGGCTCGGCATGGAGGAGGCGCGCAGGCTGCTCGAGCGACTCGACAGGATCGAGCGTCTCGCCGGGGAGCGGGTCCCGGCCGGCGCGCTCGCCGACGACTTCCGCCGCCTCCTCGTCGAGGGCGAGGCGTGGGCGCTCGCCGAGGGCGGGGGAGCCGCGCGTGCGCTCGCGGCTCTGGAGCGCTGCGAGCAGGCGCTGGCCGAAGGGGCCGTCCACTAGGCTGCGACCGGTGTCGTCCCCGTCGGAGCGCCGAGTCGAGCCGGCCCGGCGAGCCCGCGACGGCGCCCGCGCCGTGCTGCCGCTCGCCGTGGCGGTCGTCGCCTTCGGCGTCTCGTTCGGCGTCCTCGCCCGTGCCGCCGGGATGGGAGTCGCCGCGCCGATCGCGATGTCCGCGACGACCTTTGCGGGCTCGGCCCAGTTCGCCGCCGTCTCGATCCTGGGGGGCGCGGGCGGCGCGGCCGCCGCGGTGGCCGCGGCGCTCCTCCTGAACGCGCGCTATGCCCCGATGAGCATCGCCGTCGGTCCGGGCTTTCGCGGGCCCGGCTGGCGGCGGCTGCTCGAGGCACAGCTGATCGTCGACGAGTCGTGGGCGCTGGCGGCGCGGGGCGGAGGACGCTTCGAGGTGCCGCTCCTCCTCGGCGCGGGCCTCGTGCTGTATCCGTGCTGGATCGCCGGAACCGCGATCGGCGTGCTCGCCGGCGATCTGCTCGGGGACCCCGAGCGCCTCGGGCTCGACGCAGCCTTTCCCGCGCTCTTCCTCACGCTCCTCGTGCCGCAGTTGCGCTCGCGAACTGCGCTCGCCGCTGCCCTCGGCGGCGCGGCGATCGCCTTCGCCCTCGTCCCGCTCGCCGCGCCGGGCATCCCGATCGTGGCGGCGAGTGCCGCGTGCCTCGTCGGCCTGCGCCGGTGAGCACCGTCTGGCTCGTCGTCTCGGTGGTGGGCGCGGTCACCGTCCTGACGAAGGCGCTCGGGCCCGTGCTCCTCGGCGGGCGCGACCTCCCGGCTCGTCTCGGAGGCGTGGTCGAGCTGCTCGCTCCGGCGGTGCTCGCGGGCCTCGTCGTCACGCAGGTCGTGGCGGGCGATCGTGCACTCGTGCTCGACGAGCGGCTGGCGGGTCTCGCGGCGGGCGCGCTCGCGCTTCGCCTGCGTGCCCCGATCCTGCTCGTGATCGCCGTCGCCGCGGGCGTGACGGCGCTTCTGCGGGCGCTGTAGCCTCGGCGCCGTGCACGCGGCGGGAGCGGGAGCCGTCACCGACGAGCGCTGGAGTGCCGTCGAGCGCTCCATCAC
>JACCZA010000063.1 GCA_013696185.1 Actinomycetota bacterium | reverse complement strand
CCGGCGCCAGGGGGCGGTCGGGTCGCGCTCGTCGCCGAGGACGACGATCTCGTCGGCGTCGAGGCCGCCGTGCCGGAGCGTCGCGTAGGCGGTGAGCGCCCCGAGGCCGCTGCCGACGATCGCGCACGTAGGCCTCACGCTCATGCCTCGCCGAGCTCGGCGGCGAGCGTGAGGAACATCGCGTGCGACCACATGAGGGGAGAGGCGGGCGGGCCCCACCTCGCGCTCCAGGTCTCGTACCACCCCGGCGCGAGCAGGTGATCCCGGGCCTGCTCCGGCAGGTCGCCCTCGGGCGTCGCGTGCTCCGCCGTCCAGCGCAGAGCCGCCCGGGCGCCGTCCTCGCGCCCGGCTCGCAGGCGACACCAGCCGAGCAGGCAGGTGAGCAGGAGCCACTCGCCGCCGCCGTAGTAGGTGTCGGCGGGACGGCGGTGGACGCCCCCGCCGGGACTCAGCAGGCCCGCCTCGATCCTGTCGAGGAGCGCGGTCGGGTCGACGAGGTCGAACGGCTCGGCGAGGCAGAGCAGGCTGCCGTCGAGCGGCGGCTCGACGAGCTCGTGCAGTGCCTCGCGCACGGCAGCCGCCTCGGGGCGCCCTCGCGCCGCGAGCCCCGCCTGGACGCAGCCGAGCGTGGCCGCGTGGACGCCGCGGCGCTCCTCCCACCAGTCGAAGCAGGGCTCGGCCCAGAACTCGGCCAGGTAGCGCTCCGTCAGCGCTGCGCCGGCAGCGGCGCCGTCGAGCCTCGTCCCGTGCCGGCGCTCGTGCGCGTCGAGGGCCCACAGCCAGAGCCCGTAGCCGTCGAGCTGGAAGTCGGACCACGGGACGCCGACCTCCTCCCCCTCGGTCGTGAAGCGACAGGGCAGGTGCTCGCCGTCGGCGATCACCTCGCCGCTTCGGTGCCGCGCGATCAGCTCCTCGACCCGCTCCGCCCGCGCCAGCACGACCTCGGAGCACCAGCCGAAGAACGCCTCGGCGCTCGCAGTCTTGCCCACGCGGCTCATCGCGTCGGCGACGAAGGCGCCGTCGCGGAGCCATGAGTAGCGGTACTCCTCGAGCGCGGGCGAGGCGACGTAGGCGCCGCTCTCGCTCTGGCCGGCGAGGATCACGCTCACGCTCCGACCCGCGAGCGCGGGGACGTCCACTACTTGACTGAGCCGGCCAGCAGCCCCTGGACGAAGTAGCGCTGGAACGACGCGAACACGATCAGCGGGATCACCGCCGAGAAGAACGAGGCGGGGGCGAGCACGTCGAGGTTGGAGCCGAACTGGCGCAACTGGGAGGCGAGGTGCGGCGCGATCGGCTGGTTGTTCTGCGCCAGGACGAGCCCGATCAGCAGGTCGTTCCAGACGAAGAGCACCTGGAAGATCGCGAGCGAGGCGATCGCGGGCAGGCCGAGGGGCAGCACCACCTTGAAGAAGAGCCGCAGCTCGGAGGCGCCGTCGATCCGGGCCGCCTCCATCAGGTCCTTCGGGATGCCGGCGAAGAAGTTGCGCAGCAGGAAGATCGCGAAGGGCAGCGCGAAGGCCGTGTGGAAGAGGATCAGGCCCGGCACCGTGTCGAACAGGTCGAACCGGTTGTAGAGCGAGAAGATCGGGATCAGCGCCATCTGGATCGGCACGAGCAGGAGCCCCACGACGCCGAGGAACAACCAGTCGCGGCCGGGGAAGTCGATCCAGGCGAGGGCGTAGGCGGCGAGGCTCGCGACGAGGATGGGCAGGATCGCCGAGCCGAGCGTCACCTGCGCCGTGATCAGGAGGGCGTCGACGATCCCCTCGTTGTCGAACATGTTGCGGTAGTTCTCGAGCGTCCACGAGCTCGGCTCGGCGAAGAAGTTCCACCACCCGCCCTGCGCCGCGTCGGACGCCGAGAGGAGGGAGGTGATGAAGAGGCCGGTGGTCGGGATCAGCCAGAACAGGCCGAGCAGGACGAGCACCACGTGCACGGGAGCCCGCCGCAGGAACCGCCCGACGCGCGCCGCGGCGCCCTCGTCGAGCACGGCCGGCTGGGGTCGCTCGAGCGCTGCGGTCGCCATCAGCGATCCTCCTCCGGTGGGTGGCGCACTAGCCGCGCGCCTCGGCGCGGAAGCGCTTGACGTTGATGATCAGGAAGGGGATGAAGAGCACGAGCAGGAAGGTCGAGATGGCGGCGCCGAGGCCGAAGAGGTTCTGGCCGCTGAAGGAGCGCTGCCACATCACGTAGGCGAGGGTCGCCGCGTCGTCGGTGCTCGAGCCGGGCGCGATCGCGAGCACGAGGTCGAAGATCTTGAGCACCCCGATGATCTGCGTCACGAAGACGACGGTCAGGACGGGCGCGAGCAGCGGCACCGTCACCCGCCGGAACGTCTGCCACTCGGAGGCCCCGTCGGTGCGTGCTGCCTCGAGCACGTCCCGCGGGATCGAGGCGAGGCCGGCGCCGATGATCACCATCGCGAAGCCCGCTGTGACCCAGATGTACGCGAACATGATCGCGGGGGTGATCAGCCTGTCGCCGAGCCAGTTGACCCCACGGAACGGCTCGGCGAAGGTGCCCGAGCCGACCGAGACGCGGTACTGGCCGTCGGCCACCTTGTCGAAGGCGAACGTGCCGTCGGGCTTCGTCTCGGTCGAGTCGACCTTCTTGCCGTCCGCGTTGCGCAGCTCGACGGTCGCCCCGGGGATGCCGAGCTCGCCTCTCTCGACCCGTCCCGGAGTGCCGCCGCCCGCCTTGAAGTCCCGCCAGACGACGCCCGCGATCCCGCCCTGCAGCGGCTCGGGCCGCACGGCGTCCGCGGCGTCCTCGGGGATCTCGGGCGTGCGGATCGCGGTCAGCCCGAGCACCGCCACGCCGCCCGCCCGCACCGGCTGCTTCAGCGTGAAGCCCCGTTTCGTACTGCCTTCGAGCGCGTCGGAGGACGGCCGCGCGCGGGACAGCACGCCGTCGTGCGAGACGAAGCCGCGCGCGCCGGCGAGGGCGGCGTTGATCGCGCCGCGATCCGGATCCTGCTGGTACATGATCCGCCAGATCACGCCGACCGCGAAGAGCGAGATCGCGAGCGGCATGAACACCGCGACCTTGAAGGCGACGGCCCACCGCACCCGCTCGACCAGCACGGCAAAGACGAGTCCCACGGCGGTCACGGCGGCCGGGATGATCAGCACCCAGAGCGCGTTGTTCTTGATCGCCGTGAAGAGCGTGTCCGAGGTGAACAGCCGCTTGTAGTTGGAGAGCCAGACGAAGCGGTCGCCCTTGTCGCTGTACAGGCTCCGCAGCACCGTGCGGACCGTCGGGTAGACCATCCACACGCTGAGGAACACGAGCGCCGGCGCCAGGAACGCGAGAGGCGTGACGAGTCCGCGCCAGCGAGGCGCCCGCGGCGCGGGCGGAACTCCCCCTTCGAGGGGGAATTCCGCCCTGACGCTGGTGCTCACAGCCTCTGTCTCGCTCGGGCCGTTACGACTTCTTGTACGCCGCCGCGGCTGCGCGCTCGAGCTTCTTCGCCGTGCCGTCGACGTCCTTCGGGCTCTTCACGAAGTCCTGCAAGATCGTGAACATCGCGTCGCCTCCGAAGGCCGCAGGCTGCAGGTCCGACAGGTCGAACCGGAAGACCTTGGCCTGGGCGAGCGCCGACGCCGTCGACCGCGTGATGTCGTCGGGGTAGACGCTCTCGTCGACGTTCTTGTTCGGCGACGAGAAGCCGCCGAGCTTCGCCCAGATCTCGGCCGCCTCCGGCGTTGCGAGGTACTCGATCAGGGCGCGTGCCGCCGGCTTGTCCTGGAACATCGCGACGACGTCGCCGCCGCCCACGACGGCGGGATCGGAGCCCTTCAGCGACGGGAAGTCGAAGACGTTGAAGCCCGTCTTCGGCTTGGCCTTCGTCTCGGAGCTGATCACGCCGCCGACGAAGTCGCCCTCGAACACCATCGCGGCCTTCGGCGGATCGCTGAAGACCTGCGTCACCGACGTGGGGAAGTCCGTCTGCAGCGCGCCGCTCACCCCGCCGGCGACGTTGTCCTTGTCACCGACGATCTTGCCCATCTCGGTCAGGGCCTCCGTGACCGAGGCGTCGGTCCACGGCAGCTCGTGCGAGGCCAGCTGGTCGTACTTCTCGGGCCCGGCCGTGCGCAGGTAGATGTTCTCGAACAGGTCGGTGAGCGTCCACCCGTCGGCCCCGCCGATCGAGTAGGCCGCGAGTCCGGAGGAGTTGAGGGTGCCGGCCGCCGTCTGCAGGTCCTCGAAGGTCTCCGGCGGCTCGATGCCGGCGTCCTCGAACGCGGCGACGTTGTACCAGACCGTCGACTTGTTGGCTCCCTTGAAGAAGACGCCGTAGAGCTTGTCCTTCACCGTGCCGAGGTCGAGCCACGACTGGGAGAAGTTCTCCGCGATCCCGTCCCGCGCGAAGTCGATCGGGGTCAGCGCTCCGCGCTCGGCGAAGTCGCGCAGCAGGCCGGGAGACGGCAGCGCGGCCACGTCGGGCGGGTTGCCGCCCTCGACCGAGGTCGCCAGCACCTGGCCGGGATCCTTCGCCGCCTTGTAGGAGACCTTCACGTCGGGGTTCTGCTCCTTGAAGCCGTCGAGCACCGCCTGGAAGGCCTTGCCCTCCGCTCCCGTCCACACGGCGAGCACGTTGATCGAGCCGGACACGGCCTCCTTGGTCGTCTCCTCGGTGCTTCCCTCCTCCGTGGTCGCCGCGGTCGTGTCGCCGCCCGCGCTCTCGTCGCCGCCGCCGCCGCAGCCGGCTGCCACGAGCGCGAGGGCGAGGGCCAGCAGCAACGCGAGCAGATGCCAGCGCCTCCGCCTTGTGGTCATGAACCGGCTCCTTTCGTCGCTTTGGTGTCGTCGTCGTAGATCCCGAGCCCGGTCTCGGTGTCGAAGAAGTGCAGCTCGCGGGCGTCGACGAAGACCTCGGGCTCGTCGCCCTCGTGCACGCGGGAGTGGGGGTCGAAGCGCCCGACGAGCGTCGCGCCGCTGCCTGTCAGCTCGCGCCCCACGGTCGTCGAGCCCGCGTCCTGCGCGAGCTCCCGCACCTCGTCGGTCACCGCCGGCTTGGCGTCGACGGCGAAGTGGACGACGAGTTCCGAGCCGAGGGCCTCCACCAGCTCCAGCCGCCCCTTGAGGCGCGCGTCGGTCGGGCTGTCGGTACGCAGGCTCGCATCCTCCAGGTCCTCGGGGCGAATCCCGAGCACCACCTGCCGCCCCTCGTAGCGGCGCAGCGCAGGCCGGAGGGCGAGCGCGTCCTCGGGCAGGGTGATGCGTTGGCTGCCGAGGGCGACGGCGAGCGACCCGTTGGCCCGCTCGAGCGTCGCCTCGAGGAGGTTCATCGACGGGCTGCCGATGAAGCCGCCGACGAAGAGGTTGACCGGGTGGTCGTAGAGCTCCTGCGGCGAGGCCACCTGCTGCAGCTCGCCGCGGCGCATGACGGCGACCCGATCGCCCATCGTCATCGCCTCGACCTGGTCGTGGGTGACGTAGATCGTCGTCACGCCGAGCTCGTCCTGCAGCCGCGCGATCTCGGCGCGGGTCTGCACCCTGAGCTTCGCGTCGAGGTTCGACAGGGGCTCGTCCATCAGGAACGCCTGCGGCTGGCGCACGATCGCCCGCCCCATCGCGACGCGCTGGCGCTGACCGCCGGAGAGCGCGCGCGGCTTGCGCTTGAGGTAGTCCTCGAGCCCGAGCACCCGCGCCGCCTCGTGCACGCGGCGGTCGACCTCGGCCTTCGGCACCTTCTTCAGCCGCAGGCTGAAGGCGATGTTCTCGTAGACCGAGAGGTGCGGGTAGAGCGCGTAGCTCTGGAACACCATCGCGATGTCGCGATCGCGCGGCGCCACGTGGTTGACGACCCGATCGCCGATGCGGAGCACGCCCTCGGAGATCTCCTCGAGCCCGGCGACCATGCGGAGTGCGGTGCTCTTACCGCAGCCGGACGGGCCGACGAACACCATGAACTCCCCGTCGGCGATGTCGAGGTTGACCCCCGAGACCGCCCGCGTGCCGTCCAGATAGATCTTGCTGACGTGCTCGAACGTGACCCCGGCCAACCGATCCCTCCTTCGTGACGGTCGGCGCTACCTTAACGTTCTCCTCACAGGACGCAACCGGAGCCGTCGCGACCGGGTGCCGAGGTGCCTCGCTAGCCTCCGAGAGCCTCGAGCACGAGGCGGTCGAAGTGGCCGATCAGGCGCTCGCTCTCGGCGAGCAGCCGGCCCTCCCGGAGCACGTCCGAGCTCACGCCCTGCTGGACGCGTGCGACGAGCACGGCGTCCTCGGCCCCGACCTGGTCGTCCCAGGCGAGCAGCTCGCCGATCCAGCCCTCGTCCACGTCCGGGGCGAAGAAGTAGTCGAGGAAGCCCTCGGTCCGTCCGGGCCCCGCCGGCAGCACCGGCCCGAGCGACAGGTTCGGCTGGCCGGGGGCCACGTTCACCTTCAGGTTCGGCCACAGGAAGTGGAACTGGCCGGAGACGATGGGGCCGCTCGGGTCGTAGCCCCCGCTCGCCACGCCGGCCCGCACGGGCGCGTACTGGGTCGAGAGGAGGTCGGACGTCTCCTCGAGCACGTAGGCATCGGGCGCGACGTCGAGGACGGCGCTGAAGCCGGGGTGCGCGACGGCACAGTGGTAGCACTCGAGGAAGTTCTCGCAGGCGACCTTCCAGTTCGCCTCGAGCGCGAAGGGCGCCCGCAGCCGGAACTCGAGCGCGTCGACGTCGACTCCTGCCCGGGCGACCAGCTCGGGCAGCTCGCCGAGCGCCTCGGCCAGCGGGGTGCTGTCGGAGTCCGGGTTGACGAACACGAACGGGCCCCACGTGCCGACGCCGACGGGCACGAGCGAGAGCTCGTCGGCGGAGAAGCCGGGCTCGCGCTCGGAGCGAGGCGCGGCGCGCAGCCCTCCGTCGAGCCCGTACGTCCACGCGTGGTAGGGGCACTGCAGCGAGCGTCGCCTGCCCTCGCCCTCGACGAGCAGCGAGCCGCGATGGCGGCACACGTTGAGGAAGGCGCGGAGGGTTCCGGCCTCGTCGCGCACGACCACGACCGGCACGTCGCCGGCGCGGCAGGCGACGAAGCTCCCGGGGTCGGGGAGCAGGCCCGTGTGGCAGGCGTACTGCCACGTCCGCCGGAAGATGCGTTCCTGCTCGCGGCGGTAGACCTCCGGATCGGAGTACCAGCTCCAGGGCAGCGACTCGGCCAGCGTCATCCTCCCCGCGAATCTATCCGCGGCGGCGAGCCGTCCGCGACTGCGAGCATGCGACCCCCGAAGCCGAAAGGATCTTCACCCATGGCCGATCCCGTGTTCCTCGTCACCGGCGCCTCGAGCGGCATCGGCGCCGCCACTGCACGGCATGCCGTGCAGGCCGGATACCGCGTCGTCCTCGCCGCTCGCTCGACCGACAAGCTGGAGGCGCTCGCGGCGGAGCTCGGCGGCCCCGAGCGCGCCCTCGCCGTGCGCTGCGACGTGACCGAGTGGGGCGACCAGGAGGCCCTCGTAGCCGCGACGCTCGGGGCCTTCGGGCAGCTCGACGTGGCCTTCGCGAACGCTGGCTTCGGGGCGCCTCGAGGGTTCCTCGAGTCGACGCCTGAGGAGTGGCGCTCGATGGTGCTGACGAACGTCCTCGGTGCCGCCTTCACGGTGCGCGCGACCCTGCCGGCGCTCGAGCGCTCGCGCGGTCATCTGCTCCTCACCGGCTCGGTCGCGGGGCGCCGGGCGCTGCCGGGCTCGCTCTATGCGTGCACCAAGTGGGCGATCACCGCGATGGGCGAGGCGGCCCGGCTCGAGCTGGACGGCACGGGCATCCGCGTGACGCTGATCGAGCCCGGGATGGTGAACACGCCCTTCTTCGACAGCCCGCCGTCCATGGAGGCCCTGCGGCCCGACGACATCGCCCGCGCAGTGCTCTACGCGGTCTCGCAGCCGCGCCACGTCGACGTCAACGAGCTCCTGATCCGGCCGACGGCGCAATCCGGGTAACCCGCCGGCTCAACCTCCGGGCCTCGCCCGCCGATCATGTGGGCAAGATGTCCGGAATGTCTCGTTCCCCGGGAGGCGGCTCCGAGCCGCCAGAGGACCCGCGGCCGCCCGCCGACGACGACGCGACGGTCGTGCGCCGGGTGGAGGAGGAGACTGTCCCGCTCGGCCCCGTTGATCCCGTCCCGCTCGAGCCGGTCGGGGAGGAGACCGTGCGCATCCGCAGGACGGAGGAGGTCGCGCCGACCGTACCGCTCGACCCGGCCGACCCGACGGTGCCGCTTCGGCCCGTCGACGAGACGGGCGTTCCGTATCCGGCCGCGGAGGGGCGGCGGGTGGAGGAAGTGGTCGAGCGGCGTCCCGTCTACGGCGAGCCCCGCCGGCGCGAGATCTGGCCCTACCTGCTCGCGCTCCTCTTGCTCGTCCTCGGAGGGCTCGCGGCGCTCTACTACTTCACGCAGGAGAACGAGAAGCCCGTTCCCGCGGTCGTCCGCCTGCCCGTGGACGAGGCGGTCGACCGTCTCACGAACGAGGGCTTTCGGCCCGACGTCGTCCAGCAGGCGAACGCCGCCGACGCGGGCATCGTCTTCGAGCAGCGCCCTGACGCCGGCGTGGACGCGGAGGAGGGCTCCCGTGTGACGGTGCTCGTCTCGCGGGGTCCCGCGACGGTGCCGGTCCCGAACGCCGTCGGGCTCTCGCGGGAGGAGGCGCTCAGCCGCCTCGACGCCGCCGGTCTCGGCGCGCGCCAGGTCGAGGTCTTCTCCGAGCGGGCTCCGGGCACCGTCGTCGCACAGGATCCTGGCGGTGGCGAGCGTGCCGCCCGCGGCTCGAAGGTGCGGCTCAACGTGTCGCGCGGGACGGGTCGCGTGAACGTCCCGAACGTCGTCGGCCAGAGCTCCGACGACGCGGGCGCGAACATCCGCAAGACGGGTCTGCAGGCGCGGGTCGTCGAGGTTCCCTCGGGTGAGCCCGAGGGCACGGTCGTGGCCCAGAATCCGCCCGCCGGATCGGAGCTCGGCCGGGGCGCCTTCGTCCGCATCAACGTCTCGACCGGCACCGGTGCCGGCGGCGCCCCGGCCACGACGTCCGGAACCGACACGGCGGCGACGGCGACGGAATCCGCCGTGCCGGACGTGGCTGGGCTCGACGAGGCGACGGCCACGGGCGCGCTCGAGGACGCCGGCTTCCGCGTGCGGGCGCAGCCCGAGTCGACGACGGATGCGGCGGAGGACGGCCTCGTGATCCGTCAGATGCCCGCGGCGGGCGACGACGCCCCGAGCGGCTCGAGCGTCACGATCGTCGTCGGCGAGCTCTCGCAGTAACGCCTCGAGGGCCCGGCCCGGGCG
>JACCZA010000029.1 GCA_013696185.1 Actinomycetota bacterium | reverse complement strand
CCAAAACCGCCCCCGAGCATCGAGCCGACGAAGAGTGCGGGTAGGAGCGCCGGGCCGAAGCCGCCGAAGAATCCGCCCGCCCACGGCCCGTAGTACGCAGGAGCGTCCCAGTACGGTCGCCTCTGCCCCCGGACGAGCACCTCGCGTGCGTGGGGCTCCTCGCCCTCCTCGATCCGGATCGCGTCGGCTGCGCAGGCCGGAACCGCACGCGGCGCCCCCGAGGGCGGTGCCCACTCGACGTCGCGCACGGAGGGGCCGTGGCGTGGGTCGAAGAAGCATGGCGGGCGTCGCTCGGGCGGCGGCCGGCCCTCCAACCGCGCCTGCGCGCTCGCCATCGCGAACCTTCCGGCCTCGAGGGCACGCGACACCGGCTCGAGATCCTCGGGCGCTCGGGCCTGGTCGAAGCCCTTCGCCGCTCGCTCGTAGAGCTCGAGCGCCTCTGCGTAGTCGCGCTTTCCCTCCGGGTTTGCGCCGGGCATCTCGACGTCGAGGTCGAGCGCCCTGATGTCGTCGGCGAGGGCCAGGAGATCCTCCTGCGCGGTCCTGCGCACCTCGGCGAAATCCTGAGGGGGAGCAAGCTCGGGCTCGTAGTCCCAGTCGGGTGCCGCTACCTGCCGCCTCGGGCGGCGGGACACCCGCGAGGCGACGAGAGCCATCAGGAGGAACGGAGCCAGGAACACGAGGATGACGGGAGCCAGCGGGCCGAAGAAGACGAGCGAGCCCACCACCGCGACCACGACGAAGGCGAGGAGGGAGCCGGGCCCGGAGCCGAAGAAGATCACCGACTCGCCGTTCCCTCAGGCTCGGGGGGCAAACGACGTTTCCGCAGCGGCGCGCGAGGCGATCCCCTCCCCAACCACGAGGAGGCACTTCATGGACGGTTTGATCGGTCGCCTGACGACCGTGGTCAAGGCCTGGATCTCGCAGCTCCTGGGAGCGGCCGAGGATCCTGCTGTCACGCTCGACTACTCCTACGAACGCCAACGAGAGTTGCTCCAGAACGTCAAGCGCGGCGTCGCCGACGTCGTGACGGCGAAGAAGCGCATCCAGCTCCAGGGCGACAAGCTCGAGTCGGCGGTCGTCAAGCTCGAGAGCCAGGCCCGCCAGGCGCTGGCCTCCGGGCGCGAGGATCTCGCCCGCACGGCGCTCGAGCGAAAGGCATTCGCACAGCAACAGCTCCAGGGTCTCGACGCGCAGGCAGCAGGGCTCGAGCAGCAGCAGCAGAAGCTGGTCGAGAGCGAGCAGCGCCTCGCAATGAAAGTCGAGGCCTTCCGCAGCCAGAAGGAAGTGATCAAGGCCGAGTACTCGGCGGCCGAGGCGCAAGTACGAATCGGCGAGGCCGCGACCGGCATCGGCGAGGAGATGGCGGAGACGGGCCTCGCGATCGAGCGGGCCCGGGACCGCACCGAGCAGCTGCAGGCGCGGGGTGCCGCGCTGGACGAGCTCGTCGAGTCGGGAACGCTCGAGGACTTCACCGGCTCGAGCGTCCTCGACCGCGAGCTGCAGGAGCTCGACACCACGACGTCGGTCGAGTCCGACCTCGCGCGCCTACGGGGCGAGCTCGAGCAGGGCGCCGCGCCACAGGAGCTCGAGGCGGGAGGCCGGTCGTGATCGTCCGCGTGATCGGCGAGGGGCAGTACGAGGTCGACGACGGGTTGATGGAGCGCCTCAACGTGCTCGATCGGCAGGCGATGGAGGCGCTGGAGCGTGAGGACGAGGGCGCTCTCGACAGGTCTCTGGACGAGATGGGCCAGCTCGTGCGCGAAGAAGGGCGGCGGATCGGCGACGAGGAGCTCCTCGCCTCCGACGTCGTGATCCCGCCGAGCGATCTCACCTTGGAGGAGACGCGCAAGCTGGCCTCCGGGGCCGGCTTCATCCCGGATCCGCCCGCGTAGGCGAGCTCGGGCTGGGCGCGTGAGGAACGCGCGCCCAGCTCGCTCGCTTTCCCTACTCCCCGGGCGTCTCCGACGTCGGTGAGGCCATCTCTTCGGGGCTCACGTCGCGGACGTGCTGGGCGAAATACCAGCTCAGCCCCTCGGCGTCCTTGGCACCGTAGGTGCGGTCGCCGTAGAACTGATCCTCCGGCTCGCGCGTGATCTCCGCGCCGGCTTCCTTCGCCGACGCGTAGTGCGCGTCGACATCGTCGACGTAGAGGTGGACGAAAGCGGGTGAGTCGACCCCGCGCGTCTTCGGGCTCTTGAAGTCACCGCCCGGTGTCCCCAGCATCAGCACCTCACCCTCGAACTCGAGCTCGGCGTGCGCCACGCCGCCCTGCTCGTTCGGCATCCGCATCCGCTCCCTGAACCCGAACGCGCGCGTCAGAAACTCGATCGCTGTGGCACCATCCTCGTAGAGCAGGTACGGCGTGATCCGCGAGTACCCATCGGGCGGATTCTGCGGCATGTGTCGGCTCCTCTCACGGTTTGCCCGAAGGATGCCATGTCTCACGGAGACGCGGGTGAGCTCTCAATCGTCCGGATCCGGCCAGACCCGCGTGCCGTATCGCGCATACTGGTGCTCGACCGGCAACCACCGAGGGAGGAGGAGCCGTGGACGACACCCAGGCGCTGACGGACCTCAATCTCCAGTTCATCGAGGCGTTCCGCCAGGGCTCGTGGGAGCTGCTCGCGCCCATCCTGTCCCCGTCCTTCCGCTACCTCGACGGCGCCACGGGCGAGGTCTGGACGCACGAGCGATACGTGGACAATCTCCGCAGCAATCCGGCTCCCTCGCTCGCCATCGACCAGGTCGCGGTGCACGTGGACGGCGGCACAGCCGTCGTCTCGGCTCGAACCTCGAGGCGACCGGGCAGCTACGGACGCTACGTCGACACCTACGAGCGACGCCGCGACGGCTGGCTCTGCGTCCACGCGTGCGTGTGGCCGCTGCCGAGCGAGTGACCGGGCCACCAGGGATGACCTGACGATCTGATCGCCGAGCCCGCCCGTCAACCAGTGCGAGGGACCGCCTGCGCTTCGAGAAACTCCTGCAGGCCGGCCACCGCCTCGGGGAGGCGCGCTGTGTCGCCCCAGGCGCCGAGGACTCGTAGGGTGCCCTCGGCGCGGTCGTAGCGCGGCTCGGCGCGCCCGACGAGGCGATCGCCGACGAGGAGCGGCAGGACGTAGTAGCCGTACTCGCGTCTCGCGGCCGGGACGTACATCTCGAGCCGGTAGCGAAAGCCGAAGAGCGTCTCGGTGCGGGCTCGGTCGTGGATCAACCTGTCGAACGGTGACAAGAGGGTGACCCGATCCGGCACGGGCTCGTCGCTGACGCCGGGATGGAAGTCGAAGCCGCCCCTGCTCGTCCAGCGCACCCCGAGCGCCCGGAAACGCTGCTCGTCGAGTTGCCGGTTCGCCTCGCGCAGCGGCACGGCGTCCGTCTCCGGATACCAGCGCTCCGCGAGATCCCACAGCCGCTGCTGCCCGCTGCGTCCGGCGACGGCGACCTCGCCGCGGAGATGGAGGATCTCGAGCATCCGCGTCACGTACCGCGAGCCGAACCAGCGATGGTTGCCGCGCGACTCGCGAGAGCGATCCTCGAGCTCACGCGACAGGCACGGCCCTCGCCGACCGAGCTCGCTCAGGATGTAGCGGCGGAAGCTCGCGTTCGTCGCCAGGAACTGCTTCACATAGTGCTCGCCGGCGGTGGTCGCGTTCCGCCCGTAGCGGCGCATGCGCGCGCGCAGGTACGGCAGCGTCTCGATCGGCCAGATGAACGCGTTCCATTCGAACAGCTTCCGCTCCGTCCAGAGCAGGCGCTCCAGCTCGGCGGTGGGATAGACGCCCAGCCGACTCCAGAGGACGAGCTGCTGCGGCGGCGCGACCGTCGCGATGGGGTCGATCTGGAGGAAGCCGAGCCGGCGAACGGTCTGCAGGACGCCACGCGCCGAGCCGTCGAGGAGCTGCGCGCGAACGGCGACACGCCGCGCTCGCTCGATGGTGACGTTCGACATCTCCTGCTCGTAGCTCCGCCCGGACGTCCCCAGGGCCACTCTAGCGCGCTCCCGCTCGAGCTCAGCAACCGCGATCAAGCGGCCGGGCGGTCGCCTCCGCAGAATGAGGCGACATGAGCACGACGACGGCGACCAACACCTTCTCCCGGTTCGTGTCGGTCCTCGCCTCGACACTCGACGACCACGAGGTGACGGGCGAGGCGCTCGCCGCGCGCGTGCACCTGACCCGGTACCACTTCGACCGACCCGGTACCACTTCGACCGGGTGGTCGCCGCGACCGCAGGGGAGCCGCCGCTGGCGTTTCGCCGGCGCATCCTGCTCGAGCGGGCCGCGTACCGCCTGCTGACGACCGACAGCACCGTCCTGGACGTCGCGCTCGAGGCCGGCTACTCCTCGCACGAGGCGTTCACCCGCGCTTTCAGCCGGGCGTACGGACGGACGCCGTCCGCATGGCGTCGAGGTCGATCGCAGTTCGAGATCGCGGCGCCGAGCCGCGTGCACTTCCATCCGCCGGGAAGCTTGCGCGTCCCGGCCCGACGAAAGGTCACTGCCATGGAGCTGATCAACCGGATGGTCGACCACCACGTCTGGCTCGTGGGCGAGCTGCTGATTCGCGCAGACCGTCTGCCCGACGGCGTGCTCGACGCGCCGATCGAGATCTCCGTCGAGGGCCTCGACGACCGGCCCACGCTGCGCTCGCAGCTCTCGCGGCTGGTCGGCCAGCTCGCGATGTGGAACGCCGCGATCGCCGGTCACGAGTACGACCTCGCGACCGAGGAGAACGAGAGCGTCGCCGCCATGCGCGCCCGGCTCGCGGCTGCAGGCCCGGCCTTCGCCGAGCACGTGCGCGGGATCGTCGACGAGGGCCGGCTCGACGAGACCTTCGTCGATGCCGTCTGCGATCCACCCGAGGTCTTCACCCACGGGGGCATGATCGCCCACGTCCTCACCTTCGCCGCGCACCGCCGGACGCTGGTCTGCGGAGCCCTCATCGACGCGGGGATCGCCGACCTCGGTGCGGGCGACCCCATGCGCTGGGTGGCCGACGCCGCCTGACTCGATCCGGCAAGGCCCGGTAGGGGCTGTAGGCGGCCGGCGCGCGCGGGCCCTGCGACGGGCGCGCGCTCCGACCGCCTACAGTGAGCGCTGCCATGGCGGGTTTGGGCAGCGGGCTCCACCTCGGGGTGATCGGCGTGGGCAGGATCGGAGCCCTCCACGCGCGGACGCTCGCCGGGCTCGCCGACGTCGGTGCGGTGAGCGTGACGGACGCCGACCCCGCGCGGGCCGGACGGCTCGCGACCGAGCTCGGCGTCCGCGTCGCGGAGTCGCCACAGGCGCT
>JACCZA010000351.1 GCA_013696185.1 Actinomycetota bacterium | reverse complement strand
GTGACCGGAACGGGCGGCGACGTCCTCTTCGTCGAGGCGACCGCCATGCGCGGCGACGACGGCCTCCTCCTGACCGGCCAGCTCGGCGACGTGATGAAGGAGTCGGCACGCATCGCGCTCTCGTGGGTGCGCGCCAACGCCTCGACGCTCGAGATCGAGGAGTCGGAGTTCGACAACCGCTCGTTCCACGTGCACGTCCCGGCGGGCGCGATCCCGAAGGACGGTCCGAGCGCGGGCATCACGATGGCGACGGCGCTCGCCTCCCTGCTCACCGGCCGCGCGGTCAAGCACACGGTCGGCATGACCGGGGAGCTCACGCTCCAGGGCCGCGTGCTGCCGATCGGCGGGCTGAAGCAGAAGGTGCTGGCGGCCCACGCGGCCGGCCTGACCGATGTCGTCATGCCCGAGCGCAACCGCGCCGACCTCGACGACGTCCCGGCCGACGTGCGCGAGGCGATGACGTTCCACCCGGTGATGAGCCTGGGCGAGGTGCTGGAGCAGGCCCTCGAGCCCGCCAGGGATGTCGCACAGGTGTAACCGCTGCGAGCCGGTGCCCGAGCAGGTTCGGCAGGCCGCGGACCTGCTCGGGCGTCGCTCCATGCTCACGATCGTCTACGCCTCGCACGCGGGGGCGGTCCGCTTCAACGAATTCCGCGAGGCGGTCGGGAGGATTCCGCCGAACACGCTCGCGGCGCGCCTCGGCGAGCTGGAGCAGGCGGGCATCCTCGAGCGGCGCGTGCTCGACGCGCGGCCGCCGCGGGTGGAGTACCGCCTCACTCCCGAGGGTCGCCGCCTGGCGGCGCTGATGGAGGCGCTGCGCTCCTGGGCTCTCGCCTAGGAGGAGGAGACGATGGCACGGCAGATCGCGCTGCTCCGCGGGATCAACGTCGGCGGGCACAAGAAGGTTCAGATGGCCCGCCTGCGCGAGCTGATGGAGAGGCTCGGCTACCGCGACGTGCGCACGTACGTGCAGAGCGGCAACGTCGTGTTCACGGGCCCGGATCGTCCCACGGCCGAGGTGGCCGACGAGCTCGAGGGGCAGCTTGCGGCGACGTTCGGCTTCGACGTGTCGGTGGTGGTTCGCTCACGCGATGAGCTCGCCGACGTGGTCCGTGCGAATCCGCTGCGCGAGGTCGCGACCGAGCCGTCGAGGCATCTCGTCCTCTTCCTCGCCGGGCCGGTCGACCCCGAGCGCATCGCCGGCCTCGGTGCGGACGACTTCGAGCCCGAGGCGTTCCACGTCCGGGGCCGGGAGGTCTTCCTCTGGGCACCGGGCGGCGTGCGCGACTCACGCGTGGCGAAGGCGCTGTGCGAGCAGCGTCTCGGCGTCACCGCCACCGCGCGCAACTGGAGGACTGTCGAGCGGCTCCTCGCGCTGGCCGACGAGGGGCCGACCGAGTAGCGGCGAGGCTCGTGCGCGGGCGGCGCCTCAGATGTCGCCGCGGAACGTGTTGCACGCCTTGGGCGAGCCGGCCTCGTAGCCCGCGGCGAACCAGCGCTGGCGCTGCGCGGCCGAGCCGTGCGTCCACGTCTCGGGGTTGACCTGGCCCTGCGTGCGCTCCTGGATCCGGTCGTCGCCGACCGCGGCGGCGGCGTCGAGCGCCTCGGCGAGGTCCTCCCGCGTCGGCATCGTCAGGAAGCCGGTGTCGACGGCGTGCGACGCCCAGACACCGGCGTAGCAGTCAGCCTGCAGCTCCGAGCGGACGGCGGCGCTCTGGGCACCCTGGCGATCGCCACCGATCTTGTCGAGCGTGCCGAGCAGATCCTGGACGTGGTGGCCGTACTCGTGCGCGAGCACGTAGGCCTGCGCGAAGGGACCGCCCTCGGCTCCGAGCCTCGAGCGCAGGTCGTCGAAGAAGCCGAGGTCGATGTACACGTGCTCGTCGCGCGGGCAGTAGAAAGGCCCGACCGCACTCGTGGCCGTGCCGCAGCCGGTCTGCACCTGTCCGTCGAAGAAGGTCGTCCGCGCCAGGCGGTACTGGGAGCCGCCCCGCTGGAACTCGCCGTCCCAGTAGCGCTGGATGCTGTTGACGAAGCCGACGATGCGGCAGTCCTCGCTCGCGTTTGCGTCGGCTCCCGTGCGGCAGTCGGAGAGCGCCTCCGACTGCGGCGTGCCGCGAAGGCTGCCGCCCGCGGTCTGGTCGGCCAGGTCGCCGAAGCCGCCCCCGCCGCCCCCGCCGAGCGCGGTCACGAGCAGGTAGATGACGATGCCGACGAGGCTGATCCCCCCACCGCCGACAGCGGCGCCGCGCCCGCCGCCGAAGCCGCCACGGCCGCGGACGTCCTCCACCTGGGACGTGTCGAGCCGCGCATCTCGCCTGAACCGCATCGGGGCGCTTTTCCCGCTCAGCGTATTTTCACTCCCGTCGCCTCGACGGCGAAGCGCGCCTCACGCTCGTACGGGTTGTCGCGGTAGCGCGTCGTCAGGTAGGTCAGGAGCATGTGCAGGGGCCGGTGCTGCCCTTGCCAGACGTGGCAGAGCTCGTGGGTGACGAGGTCGTCCGACGCGTCCGCGCGCCTGAGCAGGATCGTCCGCCAGAGCGCGTAGCCGCTGTAGCGGCGCATGTGCGGCAGCCGGAAGACGAGCGGCCAGACGACGACGCGCACGCGCTCGACCCGGACGGGGGCGGGGTAGAGCGAGAGCGTGTCGAGGCGGGCGCGGGCCCGCTCGAGCGCCGCCCGGGCGGCGGGGCTCAACCCTGCAGGACGAGGGGGGTGAGCGCCATGATCAGGCTCCCCTCCTGGCTCTGGAGCAGGTCGTAGTTGAAGAAGCGCGGCTCGGTCAGCCGGTCGACGACGAGTCCCTCACCGGGGTCGACCTTCGCCGCGCGCGCTGCCTGCGCCGCGTACAGCGTCGTCCCGAGCGGGCGCTCGAGCTCGCTCTCGAGGTCCTGCTTCTGGAAGAAGAGCGCGGGCTTGGCGTCGTCGGTTCGGCTCTCGAGGTTGCCGAGGCTCGGGGGCAGCAGGGCGATCACCGACTTCGCGTCGGTGTACCTGAAGCTGTAGAGCGCGAGCTCGAGCGCCTCGCGGCGCATCAGCTGGAGGGTCCTGTCGGCCGGATCTCCCTCGCGGAACGAGCAGCTCGGGCCGAGGCCGCAGAGGGTGTAGAGCAGTCCCTTGTCGATCTCCAGGGTGCCCTGGGTCGATCCCGCCTGGTCCTGGATCGCCACGGCTCGGAGCGGCACGTCCTGCACCTTCGGCTCCCCGGCATACGTGATCGTCACGAGCTGCGCCCCGCTCGGGCGCCGGTAGCGCTCGGATACGTGCTCGGCGATCTTCTCCGGATAGGAGCCCTCGCTGCCGGTCGGGCGCCAGCTCGACCACGCGGGCCCCGCCTCCTGGCCCGGGCGATCGAGCAGCACGATCGCCCCGCCGATGCCTGCGCCGGCGACGACCGCGAGCGCGAGGTAGGCGAGGGCGAAGCGGACGGGATAGGAGCCGCCCTCGCGGCGGGAAGGCTCCACGGGCAGGAGCGCCTGTCGCTCGGCGGGGGGAACCCGATCTAGATCCTCGGCCACGACGCCTCGTCGAGCAGGTCGACCTTCGGGATGGTCAGCTCGTAGCGGTCGAGCAGCTCGACCAGCTCGTCGCCGTAGAGCTCGCGGCGCACGACCAGCTCGTCGGCGATGCGCTCGACGGCCTCGCGGTTGTGCAGGATCAGGTGGTGCGCGGCCATGTACGCCTGGCCGAGGAGCTGCCCCACCATCGCCCGCTTGTCGCGATCGCCGAGGACGCCCGCGATCGGGTTCTCGCTGAAGGGCCCGCCGCCGCTCGTGCGGTTCATGATCTGGGTGCCGATCGCCTCGAAGCGCTTCATGACCCGCGCTCGCGCCTCGTCGGCGTCCTCGCCGTTCAGGCGCTCCGCCGCGACCTCGACGCGCTCGGGCCCCATCGCGGAGGCTCCGACCATGTAGGCCGCCTGCACGGTGGCGCTGAAGACGTCGCCTCCGACGCCGTTCGAGTTCTCGCCGTAGAAGACGCGCTCGGCCGCCATCGCGCCGAGACCCCAGATCAGACGTGCCATCTCCTCGTGCCGCCAGGAGCTGAAGCGCTCCTCCTTCTGCAGCGCCTGGTGGTGGCCGAGCGAGCCGGCGCGCATGCGGATGGAGAGGCGCGTCGACTCGGAGCCCTCCATGTAGACGTGCGCGGCGACGGCGTGGCCGGCCTCGTGGATCGCGACCGCCCTCGTCTCGGCCTCGACGTACTCCACGCCGATCGCCGTGCCCGACTCGACCGTCGTCATCGCCTCGACGATGTCGGTCCAGCCGAAGCGGTCGCGCCCGCTGTGGTGGGCGATCGTGAGCGCCATCGAGCAGACCTGGTCGATCATCGCGGGCGAGTAGCCGTTCGTCACCCGCGCGAGCTCGTCGCGGCGCCTCGGCGTGTCGAGGTCGGGATCGTGGGCGACGCGCTCGATGTAGAGGTCGAAGACGTCGAGCCGGTCCTGCTTCGTCGGGGTGCGGAACCAGACGTGGCGGCCCATCCGGCCGGGGCGCGTCAGGGCGGGGTCGAGCCGCTCGAGCGGGACGTTCGTGGCTCCGATGAAGTAGATCTGCTCGCGGCGGGGGCGAGGGGGCCGCAGGCGCAGGGACGCGCTCCCGATCCGCCGCGGCACGACGTAGCACGCGTCGAGGAACGTGTTCAGGCGGTTGGTGAAGACCCGTCGCGTGAAGGGCGGATTGTCGATCCCGTCCATCACCACGAGCAGCTGGTTGAGCGCGAGCTGCCCCTGCCCACCGCCGCCCATGCCGGGAAAGACCGCGCTCGCGATGCCGGCCAGCCGCTGGACGACTGCGGGATAGGGGGCCGCTCGCTCGGGAGCCCGCTCGGCGAAGACCCGGTCGCGCCAGACGCGCGACTCGAGCACGAGGTCGCCGCTCGGCGTGAGGGAGCCGTTCGGCCCGTAGAAGAGCAGGTCGTGGACGCTCGGCGGCAGGTGCGACCCCGCGCCCGGCGCGCCGGCGCCGAGCGCCGACCGTCGGGTGCCGACCGCGTCGATCTCGTCGATGAAGACGATGCATTGGCCACCCCACTTGGAGGCGAGCTTCTTCGCCTTCCACGCGAGGTAGCGGACGAGGATGGCGTCGATGCCGATGAACGTGGAGGCGAAGCCCGATCCCGGGATCGAGACGAAGGGCGAGTTGAAGCCCGTCGCGATCGCCTTCGCGAGCATCGTCTTGCCCGTGCCGGGCGCGCCGAAGAAGAGGAGCCCGCGCTCGCGCTTGCCGCCGGCGCGCTCGAAGGCCTCGCCCGACTGCCAGAGCGAGACCACGCGACGCACCTCCTCCTTCGCCTCCGCCTGCCCACGGACGTCGCCGAGCTTGACGCCCCACTCGGCGTCTCCCGGCTCGTAGCCGCGGATCTGGGAGATGCCCATGAGCAGCATCGGGCCGAAGAAGATGGCGAAGTTCGCGATGAAGAGGAAGAAGACGAAGACGATCTGGATCCACAGAGCCGGCTGTTGCAGGACCGTGCCCGCCTGGTCGACGAGCCAGGGGAACGTCCCGAGCCACGAGGTGCCCTCGGGCGCCGCGAGCCTCCAGACGAGCGTGACGAGGACGGCGACGACCGCCCCGGCGCGGGCCTTCTTGCGCCAGTACCAGGCTCGTCTGCGGTTGACGACGTCCTCCTCGCGCAGTTGCCGGCTGTCCGACCCGAACAGGCTCGGCCAGGGGATCGAGCGCCGCAGGACGAGGTCGACGAGACCGCGGAAGGCGATCACGAGCAGGAAGGTCGCAAGCAGCGACTGCCAGACGTTCCAGCCGTTCTGCTCCCGGAAGAACATGAACGCGGCGGGGCTCGTCAGGATCGCGACGGCGGTCGCCGCCCGCGTGAGCCGCCGCCACTGGTCGGCCAATTGCCGCGAGGCCTCTCCGGCCGGAAGGGCGGCGAGTGGCTCCGCTGCTGCCATCGGGAAAGGGTAGACGCAGGCACCCGCCCGCTTCGGTTGTCGCTTCGTTAAGGGCCTGTCCGTACAGTGGTCGCGCCCCGAGCCATTGTGCGGACAGGCCCCTTCAAGGCCTGCCCGGGCCTGCGCTACGGTTGAGGGATGACGAACGCGACTCTGCACACCAATCACGGCGCCCTCTCGATCGAGCTCTTCGACGAGGACGCGCCGAAGACGGTCGAGAACTTCACGAAGCTCGCCCGCGACGGCTTCTACGACGGCGTCACCTTCCACCGGGTGATCCCCGACTTCATGATCCAGGGTGGCGATCCGACCGGGACCGGCTCGGGCGGGCCGGGATACCAGTTCGAGGACGAGCTCAACGAGCACCGAGTGGAGCGCGGCGCGCTCGCGATGGCGAACGCCGGCCCGAACACGAACGGCAGCCAGTTCTTCGTCGTCACCGTCGGGGCGGCGTCGTGGCTCGACGGCAAGCACACCGTCTTCGGTCGAGTGACCGACGGGATGGACGTCGCCGACGCGATCTCCGCGCTGCCGCGCGACGCGAGCGACAAGCCGCGCGAGCCTGTCGTGATCGAGCGGGTCGAGCTCTCGGAGTAGGCCCAACCGTGCACCACCACGGGCACGTCCACCCCGGCGGCGAGCGGCTCGCCGACCGGAGCCGCCGCCCGCTCGCCGTCGTGCTCGGTCTCACGCTCGCCTTCGCGGGCGTCGAGGCGGCGGGCGGCGTCCTCACCGGCAGCCTGGCGCTCCTCGCCGACGCCGGGCACATGCTCGCGGATGCGTCCTTCCTCGGGCTCGCCCTCTTCGCCGCCTGGCTCGGCGGGCGCCCGTCGACCCCGCGGCGGAGCTTCGGCTTCGCCCGCGCGGAGATCCTCGCCGCGCTGGCGAACGGCCTGGCGCTCGTCGCGGTCGCGCTCCTGCTCCTCTTCGAGGGGGCTCGTCGCCTGGGCGAGCGCGGAGACGTCCTCGGCGGCTGGATGCTCGGGATCGCGCTCGGCGGCCTCGCCGTGAACGTCGCCGGCGCCTCGATCCTCGCGCGCGCCGGCAGGGAGAGCCTCAACGTCCGGGCAGCCTTCCGGCACGTCGTCGCCGACCTGCTCGGCTCGCTCGGGGTGATCGCCGCCGCGCTGACGATCCTGCTGACCGGCTGGACGCTCGCCGATCCGCTCGTCTCGATCCTGATCGCCCTGCTCGTGCTCGCAAGCTCGTGGGACGTCCTGCGCGACTCGCTCTCGATCCTGCTCGAGGCGACTCCCCGCGGGATCGACGCCGAGCAGGTCGGCAACAGCATGGCAGCCGTCGAGGGCGTGTTCGAGGTGCACGATCTGCACGTCTGGACGATCACCTCGGGCTTCCCGGCCCTGTCCGCCCACGTACTCGTCGGGCGCAGGCAGGACTGCCACGCCGTCAGGCGCGAGCTCGAGAGCGTCCTCCGCGAGCGCTTCGGCATTCGCCACTCGACCCTCCAGGTCGAGCACGTCCCGGCGAGCGTCGCTCCGATCGAGCTCGGCCGCGAGATCCGGCGGCGCGCGCCGCTCGACCGCGGCTGAGCGCGCCGGAGC
>JACCZA010000340.1 GCA_013696185.1 Actinomycetota bacterium | reverse complement strand
GCCGCGTTCGGCAGGCGCGCGCCGTCGATGTGGGCGCGAGGCGCGGTTGCCGCGAGACGCGCGGTCTCCTCGACGGAGAGGACGGTCCCGCCCGCGCGCGTGTGCGTGTTCTCCAGGCAGACGACCGCCGCGCCGGCGCCGGCGTCGAGCGACACGGGCTCGAGGCCCGCGATGCTCGCGATGCCCATGCCCTCCGTGGTCAGGATATGGACCTCCCGCTCGAGCGCGACCCGCTCTCCCGGCTCGGCGAGCGTCAGCAGCGCGACGAGGTTCGCCGCGCTGCAGGTGGGCGTCCAGACCGCTGCCTCCTTGCCGAGGAGCGACGCAGCGAGCGCCTCGAGGCGCGGCAGCGACTCCTCGTCCGCGCTTCGCATCGCCTCCCTCATCTCGTCGGTCGGAGGCGCGACCCAGTCCGACCGGAGGTCGATCACCTGCGCGCGAGGTGCCGGCCCGGACGCGCGCCGGTGTGCCGGGCCCCGTCGACCACGACCATGCCGTTCACGAGCACGTGCTCGACGCCGTGCGCGTAGGCGACCGGCTCCGCCAGGGTGGCGACGTCGTCGAGCTCCTCGTAGTCGAGCACGACGACGTCGGCGGCGTACCCGGGCGCGAGCCGGCCCCGATCGCCGAGGCCGAAGTGCTCGGCGGGCATGCTCGTCATCTTCCGGATCGCAGCCTCGAGCGTGAGGGTGCCCTGCTCGCGCACGTGGTGGGTGAGGTAGTGGACGTGGCCGGCGTAGGAGAGCGGATGGCGCGTGACGTCCGCGAGCGGCCCGTCGTCCCGGCTCGTGAAGGTGTCGACGCCGAGGCTGAAGAGCGGGTGCGAGATCATCTCGGCGAGGTGGTCGTCGGTGAAGAGCTCGCCGACCATGAGCACGCTCTCGAGGGCCGGACCCGAGGCGGCGAGGATGTCGAACAGGCAGTCCCACTCGTCGGTGCCGCGGAGCTCCGCGATCGCCGGAAAGCTCTTGCCCTCGAGCTCGGGGAAGTCGGGCGCCGTCTGCACCCGCACGCGGTGCCACTCGCCGCGGTGGATGAAGCGCCAGTAGCGGTCGCAGTCGCCGCGCAGACGCTCGCGCACGGTGCGGTCGCGCAGCAGCTCGGCCGCCGCCTCGGGGCCGTCGGCGAGCACCCAGGGCGGGAGGATCCCCGCCATCTGGCCGATGCCGTCGCGGAGCGGGGTCGTGTCGGCGAGCACGTCGAGGCCGCCCTCGCGCGCCGCCGCCACCGTCTCGACCGCGCGGCGCCAACCGTCCTCCGGCGCGCCCGTGTTGTGGCGCACGTTCAGGTGCGAGATCTCCGCGCGCGTACCGCCCTCCCGCGCGATCCGCAGGAACTCGTCGACCGAGGGCAGGAGCCAGCGGTCGCGGTTGCGGATGTGGCTCGTGTACCAGCCGTCGTACTCGCCGACGACCGAGCTCAGGCGCACGAGCTCCTCGGTCGTGGCCTCGCGCCCGGGGTTGAACTCGAGGCCGGTGGACATCCCGAGCGCGCCCGCGTCCATCGCCTCCCGGACGAAGCCCTCCATCTGGCGCAGAGCGCCCTCGCCCGGCTCGGAGCCCCGCACGCCGGCCGCCCAGCGAATCGCGTTGTGCCCGACGAACCAGGCGAGGTTCGGCGAGTGCCCGACGCGCGCCAGGAAGTCGAGATGCTCGCCGAAGCTCGACCACTCGACCGGGCCCTCGTAGGCGAACATGCGTAGTCGCCCGAGCTGCTGCGGCATGGAGCGAGACGTCACGGGGGCGTACGTCCAGCCGCAATTGCCGACGACCTCCGTCGTCACCCCCTGGCGGATCGTGCTCTCGGCGTTCGGGTTCGCGAGGAGCGACCAGTCGCTGTGGCTGTGCGGGTCGACGAAGCCGGGGCAGACGATCTTCCCCGCGGCGTCGATCACGCGCCCGGCCGTCGCGCCCTCGAGCACGCCGAGCTCGACGATCCGCTCCCCGTCGATCGCCACGTCCGCCCGGTACGCGGGCGAGCCGCTGCCGTCGATCACGGAGCCGCCGCGGATCAGGACGTCTATTTCGTCACCACGTCCGCCACGCGCGGGCCGATGCGCGGGTCGAGGATGTCGCGCAGGCCGTCGCCGAGGAAGTTGAAGCCGAGGACGACGACCATGATCGC
>JACCZA010000310.1 GCA_013696185.1 Actinomycetota bacterium | reverse complement strand
GCTCGACATAGCGCGAGTGCACGACGAGCGCCTCCGCCCGGGCGAGGATCTCCCCGGCGAGCGGAAAGTCCTCGGGACGCGTCTCCCAGACCGGCGGCACGCGGTTGTCGAGCACGCCGTGGGCGAGCATCCGCCCGACGACGCCGGCCTCGCGCTCCATCGCGTCGAGGTAGCCGGCCGCGTCGCGCCGGCCGACGGTGATCCCGGCGACGAGATGGTGGAGGACGAACTCGTGCAGGACGACGACGCCGGGCCGGCGGCGCAGGGCGTCCACGATCCAGCCGTGCGCCTCGGGATCGTTGCCGACGTGGTAGAGCGCGACGTCGGTGCCGCGCGGCGGGCGAGTGTGGCCACGCCTCGGAACGACGAGCTCGACCCGGCGCGCGAGCGCCGGCAGCAGGAGCGCGCTGTAGTCGGCGACCCCCGAGCGCTCGGGCGGCAGGGGAGAGAAGTAGGCGACCTTCACGCCGCGGCTGTGAGCAGGCGGGCGATCGCGCCGTCCCAGGTCACGCGCTCGGCGATCCGCTTGCCCGCGCTGCCCCACCTCCGCGCATCCGCCGGATGCTCGCGCAGCCAGGCGCACGCCTCGGCGAGCGCGGCCGGCCGCGGCTCGCAGACGAGCCCCGTGCGGCGATCGGTCACGATCTCGAGCGGCCCACCCGCGTCGAAGGTCGTGACGACCGGCTTCTCGGACAGGAACGCCTCGTAGGGCACCATGCCGAAGTCCTCGTCGACCGGGGCGTAGTAGACGCCGAGACAGCGGGCGTACAGATCCGCCAGCTCCTCGTCGTCGACCCGACCGACGAACTGGACGCGGCCGTCGAGCTCGTGCCGCCGCGAGAGCCGCTCGAGCCGCTCGCGGTCGGGGCCGTCCCCGGCGATCACGCAGCGCAGAGCCGGGTCGGCGGCGACTGCCTCCACGAGCAGGTCGATCCGCTTCGCCCGGTCGAGCCGGTTGACCGAGAGCACGAAGTCGTCGTAGCTCTCGCAGCGGTAGGCGAGCGCCTGCGGCGGGTGGGGCATGACCTCTGCAGACAGGCCGACGCTCTCCTCCAGGCGCCGGGCGACGTTGCGCGAGGTGGCGAACACCCGGCGCGCCTCCCCGAGCGCGACCGCGTCGAGCCGGTGGACTGCGCGGCGCACCGCCCGCTCCTCCGCCGACTCGCCGAACTGCCCGAGCGCGGTGCGATCGAGCTCGTAGGCCTGCCTGAACTGGTGCAGGAGCCAGACCACCTTGCGCGGGTGGCGCACCGCGTAGGACGGAAACTTCGTCGCGATCACGACGTCGATCGGCCTGCCGTCGGCCTCCTCCAGATCGAGCAGGCGCCAGAGGAAGGCCTGCGAGAGGACGCGCGTGCCCGGGTACCACTTGAACGGGATCGTGACGAGCTCGGCCTCGTGCTCGCGGGCGCGGAGCTCGGCGACGAGGTCTGCCGCCACGATCTCCGCGCCCCCGGAGACGAACGGCACCTGGGGCGCGCAGACCGCGATCCGCATCAGGCGCGCGCGAGGATCGCGTAGTCGAGCGGCCCGTACAGCAGCGCGTTCAGGCGCTCGACGTTGCCCGCGAGAGCGGCACGGGCCTCGCTCAGGGCCGGCTCGGCGGGCAGCTCCACAGGCTGCAGCCGCTCGCCCGCCGGCGGCTCGTGCAGGAAGCGGGTCTCGACCTCCCGGAAGCCCGCGTGCGAGGCGAGGAGCGCGAGCGTCTCGGGGACGAGGGGCTGCGCGTGCGTGAGATCGGCGAAGTAGTGGCGCAGGGCGAGCGGCGAGAGGGGATTGATCGTCTCGGCGACGAGCAGCCCGCCCGGCGCGAGCTTCCTCGCGGCGAGGTCGAGCAGGCGCAGGAGGGCCGCCGGGGGCAGGTGCTCGACGAGCTGCGAGGCGAAGACGCCGCCGAGCGAGCCCTCGTCGAGCCCCTCGAGATATCCCAGGACGTCGGCCTGCTCGACCTCGAGCCCCTCGCCGCGCGCGAAGGCGACCATGTCACCGTCGGCGTCGACGCCGCGCGCCTCGATGCCCGCCTCGCGCAGCAGGCCGAGGAACTCGCCGCGGCCGCAGCCGACGTCGAGCACGGGAGCCGCGTCGCGGAAGTCGTCCAGGTACGGGCGCTGGCGGCGGCGGATCTCCTCGACCGGCGCCCGCATGCGGCTCTCGAAGGCGAAGTAGTCGGGCAGCGCCGAGGCGGCGGGCTGCGCGGCGACCGTAGCCGCGGGCGCCGATCCGCCGGGAGCCGGGCCGCGCCGCTCGAGCCGCAGCAAGCGCTCCTCGAGCTCGCGCTGCAGGCGCTCGGCGCCGCGACGGGCGGCCTCGAGCGCGTCGAGCTCCTCCCCGATCGCGTCGGCGAGCTTGAGCGCCGCGTCGTTGAAGGAGCGCTGCTCGGCGGCGAAGGGTTCCACGTAGAAGCGCATCAG
>JACCZA010000299.1 GCA_013696185.1 Actinomycetota bacterium | reverse complement strand
CTACGACGCTGCGACGTGGTCGCCGCACGGGCTGTTCGCGGCCGTCGCCCGCGGACGGGAGCTGACAGCCGTCGAGCAGGACGGCGACGTGCGCTGGTCGATCGCCCGCCCGGAGCCGGTCGCCTGGCCGCGCTGGGCCCCGAGCGGCTTCCGCATCGCCTACAAGAGCGGAGGGTCCCTGCGCGTGGTTGTCGGGAACGGACGGGGCGACCGCCTGCTCGCCCGGGGCGTCGACGCGGGCGTGCCTGCCCTCGCGTGGGCGCCCGCAGCGAAGGTCAACCTGCTCGCCTACGCCGACCGGGCCGGCCGGGTACACGTGGTCGACGTCGACACGCGGAGCGAGCGCTGGAGCTCGCCGCCGGCAGGGACGACGACCGACCTCGCCTGGTCGCCCGACGGCACCCGCCTGCTCGCGCTCGGTCGGAAGCGGCTGCGTGTCTTCGGCGGCGACGGCACCGCGCTCGGACAGCTACGGCTGCAGGCCCCCGCTGCCGTCGCCTTCTCCCGCCGCGCCGACCACACCTTCGCCCTGGCGCGACGTCTCGACGCCTCGGGGAGCGAGGTCGTCCTGCTGCGGGCCGAGGCCCGGCTCGGCCGGCCCGCGCGCCTCTTCTCCGGCCCCGGCGTCTTCGGTGACCTCGCCTGGTCGCCGAACGGGCGCTGGCTGCTCGCGACGTGGCCGTCGGCCGACCAGTGGCTGTTCCTCCGGCCGGGGCGGGCGCGTGGGCAGAAGCGACTGGTGGCCTACTCCGCGATCACGCGGCAGTTCGGCGACCCGAGAGGGGCATTCCCGGCCGTCGGCGGTTGGACGGCTCCCTCCCCGTGAGGCGCGCCGCGCTCGCCGCGATCCTCGCGCTCGCCATGGTCGCGGGCGAGGCCCGCGCGAGCCCGCTCGGGCAGCGTTCCCCCGACTCGGTCTCGATCGGCCTGCCGTGGCACGGCCGGCTCGTGCACGGCGTCCGCCTGCCCGCTGCCGGCACGCACTTCTTCACGTGGGATCCGGTTCTGCGCCGCGCCCCCGACCGGCCGGGGAGGCGCTGGGGCACCGACCGGCTCGTGCGCTCGGTGCTCCGGGTCGTGGACGGCTACGCCCGCGCGCACCCGAATGCGGCGCGGATCGGGATCGGCGACCTGAGCAGGCGGCGCGGCGGCTACTTCGGCCCCAAGCACGCCTCGCACCAGAACGGCCTCGACGTCGACGTCTACTACCCGCGCCGCGATCGGCGCGAGCGCTCGCCGCTCCTCGTGCGCCAGGTCGACCGGCGCCTCGCCCAGGAGCTCGTCGACCGCTTCGTGCGCGCCGGCGCGGAGAAGGTGTTCGTCGGCCCGAACGTCGGCCTCCACGGGCCCCCCGATGTCGTGCAGGTCCTGCCGCTCCACGACAATCACCTGCACGTCCGCCTGCCGCCGCCCGCGACGACGTTCGTGAACCCGGCGCGCGGCCACCGGGTGCGACTCCCGGCCGGCTGGCACGCACGCGTCACGAAGGAGGGCGGAGCCACGATCGTGACCTCGTTCTCGCGACGCCGGCTGCCGGCCTCGGGCGCTCGCCGGCCGCCGCCCGGCGAAGCCGTAATCTCGATCCGCCAGCGAGGGAGCTCCACCCGGGAGCGGACGGGCATTCCCCTGCGGCCGCGCCGCTTCAGACTCGGCGGGCTCCAGTGGCGCGAGGGTGGCCACGTCTTCACGACCACGGTCGCGCTCGGACGGAGGACCCGCAGCCGGACGAGGCGCGAGGCCGTCGCCGTGCTCGCCAGCATCCACCCGACGAAGCGCGTCTCGACGCTCGGCTCCACCTCCTTCCTCCTCGGTCGCTCGAGCCAGGGGCGGGCGATCCGGGCCTGGCGCCTCGGCAATCCACGCTCCCGGCGGAGGGTGCTCGTCGTCGGCTGCATCCACGGCGACGAGTGCGCCGGCCTCGCCGTGACGAAGCTCCTGCTGCGGCAGTCCCGCCCGCTCGCCGCCGACCTCTGGGTCGTCGACGACCTCAATCCCGACGGCCTCGCCCGCGGCACGCGGCAGAACGCGCGCGGCGTCGACCTGAACCGGAACTTCCCCTCCGAGTGGCGCCGCATCGGCCGGCGTGGCTCGCCCCAGTACTCCGGGCCCCGGCCGCTCTCGGAGCCCGAGACACGGCTCGCCCGCTCTCTGATCGAGCGGATCCGCCCCGAGCTCACGATCTGGTTCCACCAGCCGCAGGGCCTCGTGCGGGCCTGGGGCGGGAGCGTGCCCGCCGCGCGGCGCTACGCGCGCCTCGCCGGCGTGCCGTACCGGTCGCTGCGCTGGCCACCCGGGACCGCGCCGAACTGGCAGAACCACCGCTTTCCGGGCACGAGCTCGTTCGTCGTCGAGCTGCCGCCCGGCCGGCTCCCCGGCGCGGCGGCCCGCAGGCACGCGGCGGCGATTCTCCGACTCGCCCAGTAGGCTCCGACCCGATGCTCGAGGCGGGCCGGCCGATCCCCGACGTCGCGGTCTGGCGTGCGCCGCGCACCCCGGTCGCACTCCACGACCTGGCCGCCGAGGGCCGGCTCCTGCTCTTCTTCTACCTCTTCGACTGGTCCGCCACCTGAACCGACGAGATGGGCCTCCTGCGTGACAGGAGGGCGGAGTTCGAGGCGGCGGGCGTGCGCGTCGTCGGCATCTCCCGCGACTCGCCCTACTCCCACGCGGCCTGGGCGGAGGTGCTCGAGCTCGGGTTCCCGCTCCTCTCCGACTGGAACGGGGAGGCCACGGAGGGCTTCGGGGTCGCGCTCGAGGACTTCGGCGGGCTGCGCGGCGTCTCCGCCCGCACCGCGTTCCTCGTCGAGACGGACGGTACGGTCACCTGCGCGTGGCGCTACGGGCTGAGCGAGGTGCCGGACATGGACGCGTTGCTCGGCGCCGCGCGAGCTTCCTCGCCCTAGCGGCGGCGCTCTATCTCGCGGCCGGAGCCGTGTCGACGTGGCCCGCGCTGCGGGAGGCGCGCTCGGCGTTCCTGGCCGAGGGTCAGGCGCCCTCGGGCGGCGCCGCGCCGGGGGATCACCTGCAGGCCGTCTACCAGCTGTGGCTGCCCGGGCATCAGCTCGAGCGGCTCGAGGCGCCGTGGCGCGACCCCTACAGCTTCCAGCCGATCGTCGAGCCGCGCGTCAACTTCGCGGGCTGGCCGTTCGGGGCGGTCTTCTGGCCGCTCCACCGGCTGCTCGGGACGGTCGGCGCCTGGAATGCGTTCGTCCTCCTCTCGTACGCGGGCGCGGGGTTGCTCACGTTCGCCTGGCTCAGGAGCCTCGGGCTCGGCCGCCCCGCGGCGCTCGCGGGCGGGCTCGTCTTCGCCCTCGCGCCCTACCGGGTCGCGCAGCTCTCGGCGGGCCACCTGCTCGCGCCCGTGTCGATGCTCCTGCCGCTTGCCCTGTGGGCGCTCGAGAAGCGCCGGACGCGCGTCGCGGCGATCGCGCTCGCGTCGATCCCCCTCTCCGGGCAGGTGCACCTCGCCCTCGGGGCGATCCCGTTCGTCCTGCTCCTCGCGACCGTGCGAGGCAGGCTCTTACCGGGCGCGCTCGCGGCTGCGGCCGCGACGGCCGCCGGGCTCGGCGTCTATGCCGCCTCGATCCGCGGCAGCGTCGGCGCCGGCGGCCGCTCCTTCGCCCAGGTCGAGCGCTACTCCGCGGAGCTCGCAGACCTCGTCTCCCGCGACGTGCGCCACGGGCTCGAGTCGTTCGCCCTACTCGGCTGGCTGACGCCGCTCCTCGCACTCGGCGGCCTAGGACTGCTCGCGGCCCGCCGCAGCGGCCTCGCTCTCGCGCTCGGTCTTGGTGCCGTCGTCCCTGTCGTCCTCGCGCTCGGCGGGAATCTCCCCCTGTACGAGCCGCTCTGGCGCCGGCTGCCGGGACTGCACGAGACCCGGGTGCCCGAGCGGCTCCTGCCGATCGCGTGCCTCTGCCTCGCCGCACTCGCCGCGTTCGCGCTGGAGCGGCTCCGCCGGCCCGCCCTGATCGCCGCCGCGGTCCTCGCGCTCGGGCTGGATCTCCGCCTCGGCGTCGAGGCCTTCAGCCCGACCGCCGCGGACGAGGGGAACGCGGCCTACGCGGCCCTGCGAGCCGAGCCGACGGGCGCGCTGCTCGAGCTGCCGGCCTTCCTGCCGGGCGACCAGCGGGGAAGCGTCTACCTCCTCTACGCGACCCGGGCGCCGCGACCGCGGCTGCTCGGCTACTCGACAGTCGCTCCGCCCGAGGCGGACCGCCTTGCGCGCCGCCTCCGCTCCCTCGAGTGCGGCGGCACGCTCCCTCCGCGCGGGCTCGGCGTGGGCCCGATCGTCGTCCACCTGGCCGCGTACGACGAAGCCGGACGACCGCCGGCGTGCGCCGCTGCCCTGACGAGGTCGCTGCTGGGGCAGGGCTACGGGCTCGTAGCC
>JACCZA010000273.1 GCA_013696185.1 Actinomycetota bacterium | reverse complement strand
TGATCGACGAGCACGGTGAGACGACGCTCGAGGGCCTGTTCGCCTGCGGCGAGATCGCCGGCGGCACCCACGGGCGCAACCGGATGATGGGCAACTCCCTGCTCGAGTGCTGCGTCTTCGGCCGGCGTGCCGGCGTCGCGGCGGCTGAAAGGAGCACGTCGTGACGACAGTCGAGACCGATCTTCAGGGTGTCGTCGAGGACGCCGCCGCCCACCTCTACGTCTGGGCGCTGAAGGACATCCCGCAGGATCTGCGCGACGCGCTCGCCGCGGCACGGCTGCGCGAGACGTCCGTGACCGGCATCCGCGTCCTCGAGACGATCCACCGCAACGTCAACATCGCCGACCGCGACGGGAACCTCGTCTGTCAGGACACGGGCATCGCGGTCTACACCTGCCGCGTGGGCGAGCACTTCCCGCTGCACCCGACCCGCATCTACGCCGCGCTGAAGACGGGAACCGAGCGCGCGACGCTCGAGCACCCGCTGCGCTCGAACGCCGTCCACACGATCACGCGCGAGAACACGGGGCCGAACACGGGCTACCGCCTGCCGATCGTGCACTGGGAGTTCGTTCCGGACTGGGACGGACTGGACGTGAAGTGCGTGCCCAAGGGCTCCGGCTCGGAGAACATGAGCTTCCTCAAGATGTGCGTCCCCGCCGACGGCGTGAAGGGGATCAAGCGGTTCGTGCTCGACTCGATCGTCGGCGCCGGCGGCAAGCCCTGCCCGCCGGGAATCGTGGGAGTGGGCATCGGCGGCTCGGCCGACTACGCCATGTACCTCGCGAAGGAGGCGATCACCCGGCCGATCGGCACCCGCAACGCCGATCCGATCGTGGCGCAGCTTGAGGACGAGTTGCTCGAGCTCCTGAACCAGACCGGGATCGGGCCGATGGGCCTCGGCGGCGACGTCACCGTGCTCCAGTGCCACATCGAGCACGCGGACACGCACATGACCCTGAACCCCGTCGCGGTCAACTACCAGTGCTGGGCCGCCCGCCGTGCCTCGGCGCACGTCTCGGCCGGCGGCGACGTCGACTTCGATCGGGAGGCGTAGATGGCGGCGCACCGGCTCACGTTTCCCGTCGACGAGGCGGCGATCCGCACGCTCCGCGCGGGCGACGAGGTCACCGTGGACGGCCACATCATCGGCATCCGCGACCGGACGCAGATCCGCATCTTCGACCAGGGGATCGAGCCGCCGATGGACCTGCGCGGCGCGCTCCTGCTGCACACCGCGCCGAACGTGCGCAAGCTCGGCCCGGGGCGCTACGAGAAGCTCTGCATCGGCACGACGACGAGCGCGCGGATGGTGCGCTTCACCGAGCCGCTCGGCGCCCAGTACGGCGTGCGCGCGATCTGCGGCAAGGGCGGTCTGCCGGACGAGGCGATCGAGCCGATGCAGCGGCTCGGGATGGTCTACTTCGCGATCGTCGGCGGCGCGGCGGCGCTCGAGACGACCCAGATCGAGGAGATCGAGGAGGTGGCCTGGGAGGAGCTCATGCCCGAGTGCCTCTGGCGCTTCCGGGTCAAGGACTTCGGGCCGCTCACGGTCGGCATCGACGCTCACGGCAACTCGCTCTTCCACGACGTCCAGGAAGAGGCGAAACGACGACTGGAGGATCTCTATGCCCGGCTTTGACGGCTTTCTCGACCTGCCCCCACGGCCGCCGAAGCCGCGCGAGCGGGGCCTGACCCACGTGATCGACAAGGGGCTCAATCTGCGCGAGATCGAGGGCCTCTTCGACACCGCGGGCGAGTACGTGGACGTCGTCAAGCTCGGCTGGGGCACGTCGTACGTGACCCGCAACCTCGAGAAGAAGATCGCGCTCTACCGCTCGTTCGAGACGCCGATCGTCTGCGGCGGCACGCTCTTCGAGGCGGTCGTCGCGCGCGGCAAGATCGACGAGTACAAGCGCTGGCTCACAGACCAGCGCTTCTCGCACGTCGAGATCTCCGACGGCGCGATCGACCTCGAGCGGGAGCGCAAGCTCGAGCTGATCGCCGACTTCGCCCGCGACTTCACCGTCCTCTCCGAGGTCGGCTCGAAGGACGCCGAGGTCAACTTCGCCCCCTACCTCTGGGTCGAGTGGATCAAGGAGGAGCTCGAGGCGGGCGCCTGGAAGGTGATCACCGAGGCGCGCGAGGGCGGCACCGCGGGCATCTTCCGCCCGACGGGGGAGATGCGCACGGGGCTCGTGGACGAGATCGCGCACGAGATCGCCCTCGACGATCTCCTCTTCGAGGCGCCGACGAAGAGCGCGCAGGCCTGGTTCGTGAAGCAGTTCGGCCCCGTGGTCAACCTCGGCAACATCGCGCCCGAGGAGGTCATCCCGCTCGAGACCCTCCGGCTCGGGCTGCGGGCCGACACCCTGAAGGAGATCCTGCTTGCCGGGCAGCCCGTTGCTCGCTGAGCTCGACGCCGAGGCGATGTCGGCCGAGGACGTGCTGTGCTGGGCCGCCGCCGAGCTCGGCGGGCGGCTCTGCCTCACGTGCTCCTGGCAGCGGCAGTCCTCGGTGCTCGTGCACATGGTCTCGGAGCTCGGGCTCGACGTCGACGTGGTCGAGCTCGACACGCAGATCCTCTTCCGCGAGACGTACGAGACGCGGGACCGGCTCGTCGGGCGCTATGGCCTGCGCCTGATCACCCAGCCGCCGCGCCTGACGCTTGCCGAGCAGGCAGTCGCGGAGGGGCCGAACCTCTGGGAGAGCGACCCGGACCGCTGCTGCCACATCCGCAAGGTCGAGCCGCTCGAGCGCGCTCTCGCCTCCTACGACGCCTGGATCACCGGCATCCGCCGCGAGCAGTCCCCCACGCGGGCCGGCGCGCGGCGCGTCGAGTGGAGCGAGCGCTACGGCGTCTGGAAGATCCAGCCGCTCGTCGACTGGGACGCGAAGCGGGTCGACGCCTACCTGCACGCCAACGACGTCCCCGTGAACCCGCTGCACGACGCCGGGTACCCGTCGATCGGCTGCATCCCGTGCACGCGGCCCGTGCGCGAGGGCGAGGAGGAGCGCGCGGGGCGCTGGGCCGGCTCCGACAAGCTCGAGTGCGGCATCC
>JACCZA010000228.1 GCA_013696185.1 Actinomycetota bacterium | reverse complement strand
GAGACGGGGATCGGTCTGCCACGAGCCTCGCCTAGCCCTCCCTGTCCAGGTCGTGCAGCACACGGCGAAAGACGTCGACGACCTGGGGATCGAACTGCCGCCCGCGCAAGCGCTCGATCTCGGCGAGCGCCTCGGCCAGCGGCCAAGCATGCCTGTAGGGACGGCGATGCGTCAGGGCGTCGAAGACGTCGGCCAGGGCGGCGATGCGCCCGACGAGCGGGATCTCCTCGCCCTCGAGGCCGCAGGGATAGCCGCTGCCGTCCCACCACTCGTGATGCGTGAGCGCGATCTCCTCGCTCATGCGCAGGAGCTCCGAGCCGCTGCGCCCGAGGATCTCGGCCCCGACGAAGGTGTGCATCTTCATCGCCTCGAGCTCGTCAGGGGTCAGCTTCTCCGGCTTGAGCAGGATGTCGTCGGGGATCGCGAGCTTGCCGACGTCGTGGAGTGGAGCGGCGCGCTCGATCAGCTCGACGGTGTCGGAAGGGAGTCCGAGCCCTCGTGCGACGAGTGCGGCCAGGCGTCCCACCCGCCGCCCGTGCTCCCCCGTGGCGTCGTCGCGGTACTCGGCGGCGAGCGCGAGCCGGTCGACGATCTCGAGCCGCGCCTGCTCGAGCGCGCGGGTGCGCTCGCGCACCCGCTGCTCGAGGAGCACGTTCTGGTCGCGCAGCTCGAGCGCGAGCAACCGGGTCAGCATCAGGTTCTTCACGCGCAGCACGACCTCGGTCGTGTCGAAGGGCTTGGTCAGGAAGTCGCTCGCGCCCGCCGAGAGGGCGCGCATGCGCGTCTCCCGGGTGCTGTCGGCGGTGAGGACGAGGATCGGCATCCTCGTTGCCCCCTGCGTCCAAGGCTCGAGCTGCTGCATCACCCCGAAGCCGTCCAGCTCGGGCATCTGCAGATCGAGCAGGAGCAGGTCCGGCTCACCCGCCGCGCAGAGGGCGACGGCCTGGGTCGGGTCGGTCGTGCCGACGACGTTCGTGAAGTGCGAGACGCCGAGCAGCTTCTCGAGCAGCAGCACGTTCTGCGGCTGATCGTCGACGATCAGAACCCGACCCCTCGTGACGTCGGGTGCCGCGAGCGGCTCCAGCGAGCGCCCCCGACGAGCGGCGAGCTCGGGCGCCTGCGACAGCCGATCGCGCACGAGCTCGGTCATCGTCCGGCCCTCGTTGCGCCTTCGGCCGCACGCTCGCGCTCGGGCAGGTGCTCGCGCAGGAGCTCCAGCAGGCGGGCGACGTCGAACGGCTTCGACAGGTAGTCGTCGACACCGGCTGCGCGCAGACGCTCGACCCGCTTCGGCGTGACATCGGCGCTCAGGACGATCACCGGGATCTCGGCGGTCTCGGGCTCCGCGCGGAGGCGTGCAAGCACCTGCTCGCCGTCCGTGTCGGGCAGGTGCAGGTCGAGCAGAATCAGATCCGGCCCATGCTTCCGAGCCAGCTCGAGTCCGAGCGTCCCCTGCATCGCCACGAGCAGCCCGACGTCGGGGAAGCGCGCGAGCACGCGCTCGACGAGCCTCAGGTTCGAGAGGTTGTCCTCGACGTAGAGGACCGCGCCGCCGTACTGCTCTTCCTTCGACGCGGCCAGAGCCACCTGCTCGTCGAGCCGGTCGCTGCGCGCGTCGGCGGTCTCCGCCTTCGCCAGGTCGATCCAGAAGGTGCTGCCCTCGCCGAGGCTGCTCTCGACCTCGATGCTGCCTCCCATCGCCTCCACCAGGCCCAGCGAGAGCGTCAGGCCGAGGCCGGTGCCCTCGATCGAACCCGCGTCGGCGCCGAGGCGCTCGAAGGGCTGGAACAGCTTCTCCCGCTGCTCGGGCGCGAGGCCGTAGCCCGTGTCGGAGATGCCGATGCGCACGCGGTCGTTCGGGACGCACCGCACCCGCACGTCGATGCGGCCGCTCTCACGGTTGTACTTGACGGCGTTGGAGAGCAGATTGAGCAGCACCTGCTTCAGGCGCTGCTGGTCGGCGAGCACCGACAGTTCCGCGGCGGGCTCGACGCCGACCACGATGCCACGCGCTGCCGCGATCGGCACGATCAGCTCCACCGCCTGCGTGAGCGCCTCACGGACGTCGACGGGCTCGACCGAGAGCGACAGCTTCCCGGCCTCGATCCGCGCCACGTCGAGCACCTCGTTGATCAACCCGAGCAGGTGGTTCCCGGCGCTCAGGATCTGCCGGACGCTCTCCCGCTCCTCCCGGCCGAGCTCGCCCAGCTCGAGCAGCTGACCGAAGCCGAGCACCGCGTTCATCGGCGTCCTCAGCTCGTGGTTCATCCGGGAGAGGAACTCGCTCTTGGCACGGTTGGCTCGCTCGGCGTCGGCCCGGGCCCGGCGTAGCGCCTCCGCCGCCCTGCGCTGCTCGGTGACGTCACGCGCGATCGTCGAGGCCCCGACGATCGTGTCCTCGGAGATCGGCGAGACGGTCATCGCCACGTCGACGACGGTGCCGTCCTTCCTGAGGCGCGTCGTCTCCCGCTGGCGGATGCGCTCGCCTCGGAGGACGCGCTCGAGCACCTGCCGCTCCTGCTCGGCGTGCTCGGGGGGGACGAGCATGCTCGCGGGCCGGCCGACCGCCTCGGCCGCCGTGTAGCCGTACAGGCGCTCGGCGCCCGGGTTCCAGCTCGCGATCATCCCGTCGGCCGTCTTGCTCGTGATGGCGTCGTCGGAGCTCTGGACGATCGCCGCGAGGCGGGCCCGCTCGGCGGCGGTGTGCTCGGCCTCCTCGCGGGCGCGCTCGGCCTCCTGCTCGGCT
>JACCZA010000221.1 GCA_013696185.1 Actinomycetota bacterium | reverse complement strand
CGCAGACGACGAGACTCGGATCGCCCGCGAACGCGCGCGCGATTGCGACTCGCTGCTTCAGGCCGCCGGAGAGCTGGCCAGGTCGGGCACTGACGTAGCGCTCGGCGAGCCGCACCGACTGCATCAGCTCGAGCAACCGCTCCTCCGCAGGGCGGCCGGTGAGGCCGGCGAGCTTCTTCAGAGACCGCTTGAGGATCCGTCCTACCTGGTGGCGCCGGTTCAGCGCGGAGTCGGGATTCTGGAAGACGATCTGCAGCGCGCGCAGCTCAGCCCTCGAACGCCCCCCGAGCCCGGGCGAGAGAGGCTTGCCGTCGAGAGTGACACCGCCCGAGGTCGGCTCGACGATCCCGAGGAGCGTGCGCGCGAGCGTCGTCTTGCCGCTGCCCGACTCGCCAACGAGGCCGAGCGTCTCACCGGGCCAGATTGCCGTCGAGGCGCCCACGAGCGCGTGCACGTCGTGTCCCTGCTGCTTGAACACCTTGCCGAGGTCGTCGAACGCCAGCAGCGGCGCCTCCGCGCGGTCGACAACGGGCAGGTCGAGGTTGGCCGCCAGCGCCCGCGGCAGCGTCTGCGCCCGCTCGTGGAAGTGGCAGCGGCTGACGTGCGTGCCGCCCACGTCGTACAGCGGCGGCTCCTCGAGGCGGCAGATCTCCTCGACGAGCGCGCAGCGCGGCGCGAATACGCACCCGGGCAGTTCCTCGCCGAGGTTCGGCAGAAAACCCGGGATCGTGTCGAGCCGGCCATGGTCCTTGCGGGTGCCGCCGCGTGGAATGCAGCGCAGCAGGCCGACCGTGTAGGGGTGGCGTGGGTCTCGGAGCACCGTCTCCGTGAGACCCTCCTCGACCAGTCTCCCGGCGTAGAGGACGCCGACGCGGTCGCACATCTTTGCGATCACGCCGAGGTTGTGGCTGATGAAGAGCACCGAGGTCCGCAGCTCGGCCTGGAGCGCGGCGACGAGGTCGAGCACCTCGGCCTCGACCGTGGCGTCGAGGCCGGTCGTCGGCTCGTCGAGGATCAGCAGCGCCGGGTCGGTGGCGAGCGCCATCGCGATGATCACGCGCTGCTGCATGCCGCCGGAGAGCTGATGCGGGTAGCGCGCCATCACGGAGCCGGGATCGGCGATCTGGACGCGGGCAAGGGCGGCTCGCGCCCGATCGAGCGACTCGTCCCTGCCGATGCCGCGGATGCGGAAGACCTCCGCCACCTGCTTTCCGATTCCGATCGACGGGTTCAGGGCCGCGCCCGGGTTCTGGTAGACCATCGAGACGGACTCCGAGCGGAGCCGGCGCAGCTCGCCGCCTGACAGCGAGAGCACGTCGCGCCCGTCGATCTCGATCGCTCCGGAGCGGACGCGGCCGTTGCGAGGCAGGTACTGGACGATCGCAAGCGCGGCCGTCGACTTCCCGCAGCCCGATTCGCCGACGAGCCCGTACGCCTCGCCCCGCTTGACCGTGAGCGTCACTCCGCGCAGCACCAAGCGGTCACGGCCGCGCACGCGGTAGACGACGTCGAGGTCGCGCAGCTCGAGCGCGTGAGGCGCGGGCTCCGGCACGCCGGCCGCCGCCGCGCTCACGAGACAACCTTCGGCTCGTGAACTTTAGGGGGCGGGGGGGAACTTGGAAGTTCCCCCACGTGATCGAAGAAGGGGGCTCGTGGGGGAAACATGGTTTCCCCCACGGGAGCAAGCCGAAGGCGAGCGACGCTCACCGGTCGAGCACCTGCTGCAAGCCGTCGGCGATCAGATTCACGCCGACGATCAGCGTCGCGATCGCAAGGGCCGGGAAGAGCACCGTCCACTCGTAGGTACCGGCGTTCAGCAGCGTGTAGTTGTCGGCGATCTGGAGTGACCAGTCGGGTGAGGGAGGCTGGACGCCGAAGCCGAGGAAGGTCAGGCCCGCGACGGCGAAGATCGCGTACCCGAGCCGGACCGTCGCCTCGACCACGATCGGCCCGGCGATGTTCGGGAGGATCTCGGCGAACATGATGTAAGGAGCGCGCTCACCGCGCAGCTTTGCGGCCGAGACGTAGTCGAGCTCGCGCTCGCCGAGGACGGCCGCACGGACGGTGCGTGCGACGATCGGCGTGAAGACGGCGCCAATCACGATGATCAGGGTCACGTTTGAGCTGCCGAGCGCCACGAGCGCCGTCACCGCGATCACGATCAGCGGCAACGCCAGCACTGCGTCGATGACGCGGC
>JACCZA010000179.1 GCA_013696185.1 Actinomycetota bacterium | reverse complement strand
GCTCGCGCCCGTGATGACGATGCGGGAGGGTGCGCGCATCTACGCCCCGCGGGGCGCCCTCCTCCAGGCGAACGAGCGGCTCGAGCAGCCGGGCCTCGTCGCGGCCCTCGAGCTGCTCGCCGACGAGGGGGCGGCGAGCGTCTATCGCGGCACGCTCGCGGAGGCCCTGCTCGCGCTGATGGAGGAGCGCGGCGGGCTCGTCACGCCAGCCGACCTCGCGCGCTACGAGCCTCTCGCCGCCGCCCACTCGGTGGTTGACTTCCGCGGCGCCGAGCTCGTGAGCCGGACGAGCCCGTTCTCTCCCCTGCCGGTGCTCGGCGGGCTGCCGGAGCTCCGCGACGCCTCGCCCGGCGAGCGGGCGGTCGCGCTGGCCCGCTCCCTGCGCGCCCCCGACGCGGCGGGCCACACCACGAACATCACGACGGTCGATCGCGAGGGCACCGTCTGCGTGCTGACAACGAGCCTCGGTCTCGGCTCGGGCGACTGGGTGCCCGGGTACGACCTCCACCTGAACAGCATGCTCGGCGAGACCGACCTGCTGGTCGGGCCGCTCACGCCCGGCTCGCGCATGCAGAGCATGATGGCGCCGACGCTCGCGGTCGGGAGCGACGGTCCGGTGCTCGCCGCCGGTGCCGCAGGCGGCACGCGCCTGCGCAGCGCGCTCGTGCAGGTGATCGCGGGGATCCTCGACGAGGGGCTCGACCCCGCACAGGCGGTCGCCCGGCCCCGCCTCCATCCCGCCGGCGACGTGGTCAACGTCGAGCCGGGCTTCGAGCCCGACGCGCTCGCCGCACTCGAGAAGGTCGGGCTCGAGGTGCGGGCCTGGACGTCGCTCCACCACTACTTCGGCGGCGTGAGCGCGATCGCCGGCGGGGGCGCTGCCGGCGATCCGCGACGCGACGGCGGAGCCCGCCTGCCGCGCTGAGGCGGTGCTCCCTCAGGCGGGCCGAATGGCCGCCCGTGCGGCTGCGACGTCCCGCCCGATCTGCTCGATCAGCTCGGCCTCGCTGCCGAAGACCCGCTCCTCGCGCAGACGGCACCAGAGCTGGACGATCAGCCGCGCTCCGTAGAGATCGCCCTCGAAGTCGAGCAGGAAGCTCTCGATCCGCCGCTCGTGACCGCCGTAGTGCGGGTTGGTGCCGATCGAGATCGCCGCGCGATGCTCGCCGACCTCCCCGGCGTAGATGCCGTAGGCCGGCACGAGCAGCTCGGGGATGACCGCGAGGTTGGCGGTCGGGTAGCCGAGCGTGCCACCGCGGGCATCGCCGGAGACGACCACGCCGTCGAGCTCGTGCGGGCGGCCGAGGAGGACCGCCGCCCGATCGACCGCACCCTCGCCGAGGAGGGTGCGGACACGGGTTGACGAGACGCCCTCGAGCGGCTCCACGATCCGGACCTCGAAGCCGAGCTGGCGCAGGAGCTCGGGGTCGCCGCGACGGCCGTGGCCGAAGCGGAAGTCCGGGCCTGTGACCACGAGCTCCGTGCCGATCGGGCGCAGGATCCGCTCGGCGAAGGCCTCCGGCGAGAGCCGCGCGAGATCGAGGTCGAAGGCGACGACGAGCGCGTCCTCGATCCCGAGCTCACCCGTCAGCTCGAGCCGGCGCTCGAGCGTCGTCAGGAGCTCCACGCGGTTGCCGAGAGCCGTGCGGGGATGGGGGTCGAACGTGACGACCGTCGGGCGTCGACCCTCGGCGCGGGTCGTCTCGAGCACGCGCCGGTGCCCGAGGTGGACTCCGTCGAAGGTGCCGAGCGCGACGGCGCGCGGCAGCCGCTCGAGCTCCGCCGGCGAGCGCGCAATCCTCACGGCGCACCTGCCGTGCCGGCAAGACGCGAAAGCGCCTCCTCCGGCGGGACGATCCGCTCGAGGTCGGCGTCGTCGACGCGGAACGGCCCGACCTCCGTGCGTCGCAGGCTCGTGCAGTGGCCTCCGAGCGCCTCCGCGATCGCGCGCACGTAGGTGCCCTTGCTGACGAGGAGGTCGAGCACGGCGGTGCGGCCGTCGTAGTCGACGAGGTGAAGCGCACGGACGACCGACCGGCGGAGCGGCATCTCGACCTCGATCCCCCGACGATGGAGTTTGTAGGCGCGCTCCCCGCCGACCTTCACCGCGGAGGCCGCCGGCACGCGCAGCTCGATCTCCCCGCGCAGGGAGCCGAGCCGCCGCTCGAGCTCGGCGGCGTCCGGCGGGTCGACGTGCTCGACCACCTCACCCTCCGGATCGCCGGTCGCGGTGCGCACGGCCAGATCGACCGCCGTCAGGTAGCGCTTGTCGAGACCGACGAAGCGCCCCGCGAGCTTCGTCGAGTCGCCGAGCAGGACGAGGAGCAGCCCCGTCGCGAACGGGTCGAGCGTGCCCGCGTGCCCCGCTCGGGCGCCCGTCCGGTCGCGCAGGAGGCGCACGAGGGCGAAGGACGACGGGCCCGCCGGCTTGTCGACGAGGACGAGCCCGCTCGGCCTACGCGCCCGCGGCGGCACTCGTGAGCGCTGTGTACTCCGCCCTGATCTGCCGGGCGATCTCCTCGATCGGCGCCTCGCTCGAGAAGCCCGCGGCCTGACGGTGTCCGCCGCCTCCGAAGCGCCGGGCGAGCGCCGAGACGTCGAGCTCGTCGACGCTCGCGCGCAGGCTGACTCGCCGGCTCGGCCCGTTCCCGCGCGGGGGCTCCCGGATCAGCGCGGCCATGTCGGCGCCCTCGACGGCCCGCAGGTAGTCGATGATGCCCTCCGAGTAGGGCTCCGCGGCGCCCACCTCGGCGAAGTCGCCGCGCAAGAGGTGCGAGATCACGACCCGCCCGCCGTCGGAGATCTGCGCCCGGTCGAGCGCGCGCGCGAGCAGCTTCAGCTTCGCGAACTCGATCGACTCGTAGACGCCCTGGAAGATGCGGTGGACGTCGGCCCCCGCCTCGACGAGCTCGGCCGCGAGCCGCAGCGCCTTCGGGGTCGTGTTCGCGTACTGGAAGCGCCCCGTGTCCGTCACGAGGCCGATGTACAGCGGCTCGGCGAGCTCCGGCGTCAGCTCGACGCCGAGCTCGCGGAAGAGGTCGCGCAGCAGCTCGCACGTGGAGGAGGCCCCCGCGCCGACGAGGTTGACGTCGCCGAAGCGGCTGTTGTCGTGGTGATGGTCGATGTCGACGACGAGGCGAGCCGACCGGAGGACTGCCGGGTCGGGCCCGAGCCTGCTCTCGTTCGCGCAGTCGACGGCCACGAGCACGCGGTCGGGGTGGTCGTCCGGGAGCGCACGCTGCAGCTCCTCGAGCTCCATGAAGCCGTACTCCCGGGGGAGCGGCGCCTCCCCCGCCAGGTACATGACGACGTCCTTGCCGAGCTGGACGAGCGCGAGGCTCGTCGCCAGCAGGGAGCCGAGCGCGTCGCCGTCCGGGTTCTCGTGCGTCGTGACGAGAAAGCGGTCGTGGCTGCGCACCGTGTCCACCACGGCGGCGACGTCAGACATCGCTGTCAGGGGCGAGCTCATCGATCAGCTGGGTCATGCGAACGCCGCGCTCGACCGTCGGATCGTACTCGAAGGCCAAGACGGGAGTCCGCTTCAGCCCGAGCTCGCGCGCGAGGCGGGCCTGCAGCACGCCGTGGGCGGCCTCGAGCGCAGCCAGCGTGCGCCTCCGGGCGCGCTCGCGTCCGAGGACGCTCACGAAGACGCGGGCCTCACGCAGGTCGGGGGAGGTGCGCACGCCGGTGATCGTGACGAACCCGATGCGAGGGTCCGCCAGCTCTCCCAGCGCCTCGGAGAGCACCTCCAGCACGGAGGCGTTCACGCGCCTCATCCGGTCACCCATCCCGGAGATCCCCGAGCGAGACGACCTCGCGCTCGACGCCCCCGAGCTCGAACGCCTGCCCCGCCAGGTAGCGCTCGGCGCCGTCGAGGAGCTCGACCACGTCCCGGTGACCGCGCGCGACGCACGCGAGAGTGAGCCGCGCCCGCTGCCAGAGCTCGTGGTGGTCGACCTCGGCGACCGAGCTGCCGAAGCGACGCTGCAGCTGTGCCTTCACCGAGAGCAGCTCCTTCCGCTTGCCCTTGAGCGAGTGGCTCTCGGGAAAGTGGAGCTCGGCCGAGAGGATCCCGACGTAGCCCATGCCCATTCCCGCGCCTCCCACGCTCGCTCGGCCGGGGCCGCGAGAGGCTAGCCCTGCGCGGCGGCGGGCGCTGGCGCGTTGCCGTCGGCGAGGCCCGTCCGCTCGACCTGGCGCGTCTCGTAGACCTCGAACACGTCGCCCTCGCGCAGGTCGTTGAAGCCGTCGAGCAGGATGCCGCACTCGAAGCCCTCCGAGACCTCGCGCACGTCCTCCTTGAAGCGCTTGAGCTGGCCGATCGACGTCTCGACGCCCATGACCGTGCCCTCGCGGATGATCCGCACCCGCGCGTTGCGACGGATGGTGCCGCTCGTGACCATGCAGCCCGCGATCGTGCCGAGCCGGGAGACCCGGAAGAGCGCACGTACCTCGGCCTCGCCGAGGATCTCCTCCGTCTGCACCGGCGAGAGCATGCCGACGAGCGCCTTCTCGATGTCCTCGGTCAGCTGGTAGATGACCCGGTAGGTGCGGATGTCGACGCCCTCGCGGTCGGCGAGCCCCCGCGCCTCGGCGTTCGCCCGCACGTTGAAGCCGACGACGATCGCGCTCGAGGCCGAGGCGAGCATGATGTCGCCCTCGGTGATCGGGCCGACCCCCTGGTGGATCACGACCACGCGCACCTCGGGATGCTGGATCTTCGCGAGCTCCGAGACCGCAGCCTCGACCGAGCCGTCGACGTCGCCCTTGACGACGAGGTTGAGATCCTGGACGGCGCCCTCCTGCAGCTGCGAGAAGAGCCGCTCGAGCGAGACGCCGCTCTTCGCCTGCCGCGCGAGGAGCTCGGTGCGCAGGCGCTGCCCCCGGCGCTGCGCCGTCTCGCGCGCGGCGCGGTCGTTCTCGACCACGCGGCAGAGCTCGCCGGCCGGTGGCGGCTTGTCGAAGCCGAGGATCTCGACCGGCTCGCCGGGACGGGCTTCCTTGATCTTCTCGCCGCGGTAGTTGTAGAGCGCCTTGACCTTGCCCCACGCATCGCCGGCGACCACGGGATCGCCGACGCGCAGCGTGCCGCGCTGGACGAGCATCGTCGCCACGGGGCCGCGCCCGACGTCGAGGCGGGACTCCACGATCGGGCCCGATGCCTCCGCGCTCGGGTTGGCGGTCAGCTCGAGCTCGGCGTCGGCCACGAGCAGCACCTTCTGCAGCAGGTCCTCGAGGTTCTGGCCCTCGCGCGCGGAGACGTCCGAGAACTGGGTGGCGCCGCCCCACTCCTCGGGCTGCAGGCCCTCGTTGGCGAGCTCCTGGCGCACGCGTGTCGGGTTCGCGTCGGGTCTGTCGATCTTGTTCACCGCGACGACGATCGGCACGTCGGCCGCCCGTGCGTGGGAGATCGACTCCCGCGTCTGCGGCATCACGCCGTCGTCGGCGGCGACCACGAGCACGGCGATGTCGGTCACCTTCGCGCCGCGGGCGCGCATGGCGGTGAACGCCTCGTGGCCGGGGGTGTCGAGGAACGTCAGCCGGCGGCCGTCGTGGTCGACCTGGTAGGCGCCGATGTGCTGCGTGATCCCGCCGGCCTCCGTCTCGGCCACGGCGGTCTGGCGGATCGCGTCGAGCAGTGTCGTCTTGCCGTGGTCGACGTGACCCATGATCGTGACGACGGGCGGGCGCGCCTCGAGGTCGGCGTCGGCGTCGTCGTAGGTCTCGGGCTCCTCGTCCTCGTCGGCCGCGTGCTTGGTCGTGACCTCGCGCCCCACGTCGGCGGCGATCAACCCGACGGCCTCGTCGGTCAGGGACTGCGTGATCGTGACCATCTCGCCGAGCCCCATCATGATCTTGATGATCTGGGCGACGGGGATCCCGAGCGCCGCGGACAAGTCCTTCACGGTCACGCCCGAGGGCACCGTGACCGGGCCGGTCGGCTGGACGACCTCGCGCGGGGTCTTCGACCGCGTCTCGGCC
>JACCZA010000163.1 GCA_013696185.1 Actinomycetota bacterium | reverse complement strand
CCTCCTGACTGCCGCATTCGCGCTCGTGGCGGCGCGCGGGCTCTGGCTCCCGGCGGCCCGTCCACGGCTCGCCGACGGGCACAGCCGCACGCTCCTGCGGGTCGCGCTCCTGCTCGGCGCGGTGCAGGTCGTGAACCTCGCCAGCTATCGGATCGAGCTCTTCATGCTGCGGCGCTTCGAGGGCCTCGCGGAGATCGGCGTCTACTCGATCACGATGCAGGCGGCCGAGTCGATCTGGTTGATTCCGGCAGCACTCGCGACCGCGGTCACCGCTCCCGCGGTCCACGAGGTGGAGGAGCAAGCAGCACGCCTGGTCGTCCAGGCCGCCCGGCGGAGCCTCCTCCTCACCGCCGCGGTCGCCGCTGCGGTCGGGGTGGCGGCCCCGTTCTTCATCCCGCTCGTGCTCGGCGAGGACTTCGCGGGCGCCAGCCTGCCGCTCGCGCTCCTGCTGCCGGGCGTGGTCGCCTATGCGCCCGTGACCGTGCTGGTCGTGTACCTGTCCGTGCGCCGAGGGCGTCCGAGGCTCAGCCTCGTCGTCTCGCTCGTGGGGCTCGCGGTCACGTGCACCTGCGCGATCCCGCTGATCCGGGCCTACGGCACGGGAGGCGCGGCGGTCGCGAGCTCGATCGGCTACGCGGCAGGGGCGCTCCTGACCTGGGCGTTCTTCGTCCGCCTCTCGGGAACCGGCTGGCTCGGGCGCACCCGGCCCGCGCCGCTGTAGCCTCGCGGGCGATGCGCCTCTTCGTGATCGCCCGTCACGGCCAGTCCACGCTCAACGTCGAGGAGCGTGTGAACGGCGACCCGTCGCTCGAGATCGCCCTCACCGAGCGAGGCGAGGAGGAGGCGCGGCGGCTCGGGCTCGAGCTCGCCCACATCCCGATCGACCGGTGCGTCTGCACGCGTTTCCCGCGCACGCGGCAAACTGCCGAGCTCGCGCTGGCCGGACGGTCGCTCGTCCCCGAGGTCGAGCCGCTCCTGGACGACGTGCGGGTCGGCGAGCTCGAGGGCGGCACCCTCGCCGAGTACCGCGCCTGGAAGCAGGGCCGAGCGCGCGACGAGCCGTTTCCCGGCGGCGAGAGCCTGAACGACGCGGCGCGCCGCTACGCCGGGGCGCTCGAGCGCCTGCTCGGGGGCGGGGGGACGACCGTGCTCGTGATCTGCCACGAGATCCCGCTCCGCTACACCGTCAACGCCGCGGCCGGCTCCGACGTGCTCGACCGCCCCGCGAGGTCGATGGCCAACGCCACCCCCTACCTGTTCAGCGAGGACGCCCTCGCCCGTGCCGCAGCGCGGATCGTGGAGCTCGTGGGGGCGAGACCTGCGGTTCTGGACCAGCGGGCCTGACCTGCCACCCATGTAAGGCACTCTCCGACCCGGCGGCGTGTCTCCTCCGTGCTCCCCGTTATGCGGCGGGCGCTGCGCCGGCGTGCTTCACTGCGCTCTCGACCCGCTCCAGGGGAACGAAGAGCCTGCAATGGGGGCACTTGAAGCCGCGATAGCGAGCGGCGGTACCCGCGAGCAGCGTGCCGAGAAAGGCCTTGCGGCAGTGGGGGCAGTCGACCTCGTAGCCCATCTCGACCCCCGCCTCGCTCACGAGGGTCACGGTACCAGCGCCGACCGCCCAGCCGGCGTCAGATCAGCGAGGGGCGTCCCTGGCCGGAGGGCGACTTGTTCGCCCGGGAGGCCAACCAGGTGTCCGACCAGCGTGCTCTGTAAGGGAAAGGAGGGCGTAGGGGGAAACCGCAGGTTCCCCCCTACGCCCTTAGACGCAGTCTTTGAGCCCCTGGGCCTCGGGCAGCGACTCGAGCTTCTTCAGCGTGTTGTTCTCGATCTGGCGAATCCGCTCCCTGGTGACGCCGAACTCGCGGCCGACCTCCTCCAGCGTGCGGGGCTGCTCGCCGCCGAGGCCGAAGCGCAGCTCGATCACCTGCCGCTCCCGCTCGGGCAGCGACGAGAGCGCCGCCTCGATGTCCTCTCGGCGCAGCGAGAGCGACGCGGTGTCGAAGGGGGACTCGGCCTGCTCGTCGGGCACGAAGTCACCGAGCGAGGACTCCTCCTCTTCGCCGATCGGCTTCTCCAGCGAGACGGGAAGCTGCGCCATGCGCAGGATCTCGCGCACCTCCGCGGTGGTCATCTCGAGCTCCTCGGCGATCTCCTCGGGGCGCGGCTCGCGGCCCAGGCGCTGCACGAGCTGGCGCTCGATGTGGACGACCTTGTTCAGCTTCTCGACCATGTGCACCGGGATCCGGATCGTGCGGGCCTTGTCGGCGATCGCACGCGTGACCGCCTGCCGGATCCACCACGTCGCGTAGGTGGAGAACTTGTAGCCCTTGCGGTAGTCGAACTTCTCCACGGCGCGGATCAGCCCAAGCGAGCCCTCCTGGATCAGGTCGAGGAAGGAGAGACCGCGCCCGAGGTAGCTCTTCGCGATCGAGACGACGAGGCGGAGGTTCGCCTCGATCATCTGGGTCTTCGCCCCCATGTCGCCGCGCTCGATCCGCTTCGCCAGGTAGACCTCCTGGTCGGCGGTCAGCAGCGGCACCTTGCCGATCTCGCGCAGGTAGAGGCGCAGCGAGTCGAGCGAGGGCTCCACCGTCAGATCGAGCTTCGGCCCCTTCTCCTCCTCCGCGAGGGCCGGCTGCTCGTGGGGCGGGTGCTTGTGCTGCTCGCCCTCCATGAGCTCGATCGAGTGATCGATCAGGTACGTATAGAAGTCCTCGATCTGCTCCTTCGTGAGATCGACGTCCTCGAGCCCCGCGACGATCTCGTCGTAGGTGAGGAAGCCCTTCTCCTGTCCGTCCTGGACGAGCTTCTGGAGTTCCTCGACTTCCGGAAGGGCGATGTCGACGGTGAGCATGGACCTCGCTTTCTCGCGCGGGTGGGAGGGGCACCAGCCTGACCGGGGAAGCGTGAGGACGGGCCGCCTCGGCTCCCCGACCTCCGTGATGCGCGGCATCCTAACCACAAACTCCTGCGTTCGGGAACAGTTTTCTTACGAGGACTTCACGACGCCGTAACAAGTTCCCCGACCATCTCGCCACGGCTGTTCGAGAGGAGCTCGAGCTCGAGCTCGGGGAGCGGCAGGTCGAGCTCGGCCAGGAAGCGAGCGAGCGCGACGCCGAGGGCGCGCGCCCCGCCGTCCTCGACCTTGAGCGCGATGCCGAGCCCGCTCGCGCTGTCCGCCGCGCAGAGGAGCCCTTCGGCCCCGCCCTTCGCCGTCCAGCCGCGACGGAGCTGCATCAGCCGCGTGTCGGGCGCCGAGGGGCCGCGGATCAGCTCGGGGTGGGCCCGGATAGCCGCCGACACCCGCGCTCCCCCGTCGAGCTCCTCGAGCCGCGAGAAGGCGTGGGCCATGCGCTCGAGCGGCAGCGCGAAGGTGAGGACGCCGCAGCCGTCCACGGCCGCGACGAGCTCTCCGGGTGGCACCTCGGCCGCGGCTGCGAGCTCCACGCGGGCAGCCTCCTGGACGGGGTGGTCCGCCAGCCGGTAGCCCGCGCTGGGCCAGCCGCGGGCGCGGCAGAGCGCGAGCATCCCCGCATGCTTGCCGGAGCAGTTGTGCAGGATCGGCGCGGGCGAGTCGCCCGCCAGGCCGCACTCGAGCTCCTCCTCCCCGGCGGGCGCCTTCGCCAGGAGCGCGCGGACGGCCTCGAGCTGGGCCGGAGCCGCGAGGTGGGAGGCCGAGGCGATCGCGAGATCGCGCTCGTCCAGGTCGTCCCGCGCGCGGGCGAGCGGCAGCGCCTGGAACGGCTTCGCCGAGGAGCGGATGAACGTCACGAGGGTCGCGTCTCCACGCTCGGCGACCACGGCGCCGCCCCGCACCGCGACCGCGTGCACCCGGTGGACGGCCTCCGCCGTCCCGCCACGCCTGACGAGTACCCTGATCGGGTCCATGCCGCGGCACGCTAGACGAATGCCCCGGCCGCAGGCGCTCGCACGGGGAGCCCGGAGGACGGGCGCTGCCCGAGCTGCCTGAGATCGAGGCGCTGCGGCGCTCGCTCGACGAGCCCGTCCGCGCCGCGCCCGTCGAGCGCGCCGGCCCTGCGCACGTCGCCACGCTGAAGACGTTCGACCCGCCGCTCCGCGCGCTCGAGGGACGACGGCTCGGGGGAGCCGAGCGCCGCGGCAAGCGGCTCAGCCTCCCGACCGACGACGGGGAGCTCGTCCTGCAGATCCACCTGATGAGCGCGGGCCGCCTGCGCTTCCTCCGTGCGGGCGAGAAGGCACCGAAAGCGCCGGCTTTCCGGCTCGTCTTCGAGGGCGGTGCGCAGCTCGTCCTGACCGAGGCGGGGGCGAAGAAGCGCGCGGGCGTGTGGCTGCTCGGGCCCGAGGCCGCGGAGGAGCAGGTCGCTCACCTCGGCCCGGAGGCTCTCGGACTCGGCGCCGAGCGGCTCGGGGAGATACTCGCGCGCGATTCGCGGCGCCTGCACCCGCTCCTGCGCGACCAGCGCGCGCTCGCGGGCATCGGGCGGGCGTGGTCGAACGAGATCCTCCACCGGGCGAGGCTCTCCCCCTTCGCCCTCTCCACGCAGCTCGGCGCCGACGAGGTCGCGCGACTCGCGGCGGCGATCGACGAGGAGCTCTCGCGGGGGCTCGAGCTGCGCGAGCGGGGCGCGAGCAACGAGCGCACCTACCGCGTGCACGGCCGCCTCGGCCAACCCTGCTACGTCTGCGGCACCACGCTGGCGCGCGTCGACTACGAGGAGCACACGGTTCTGTACTGCCCGCGGTGCCAGACGGGCGGGCGCACCCTCAAGGACCGGCGCCTCTCGCGCCTACTGCGCTAGGGGCTCTGCCGCGGGCGGCAGGCGTACCGAGAGGGTCTCCCCCGCGAGCGAGAGCGAGCCGCCGAGCGCCTCGACCAGGCGTGCGGCGACGAGCGCGGAGAGGTCGCGAGCCACCTCGCCGAGGATGATCGGCGCCACGGCGGCAGTCACGGGAGACAGCAGGAGCGCGGGACCCTCGAGCGCGAGCGACACCCGGCGCAGACCGCCGTGCCGAAGCGCGCAGCGACACAGCCCCGTCACGGCGCGCGCGCTCGCGGCCGGGTCGACGAGGACGGGCGCCCCTGCGCCCGAGACCGAGACGGCGTCGAGACCGAGCCGCTCGGCAGCCGCGCGGGCGAGGTCGAGCGTCTCCACCGGCTCGAGCACGGGCTCGTAGCGGCGCCCGTCGATCTGCGCGCTCAGCGAGAGGTCGTCTAGCAGTCCCGCGAGCTCCTCCGCTGCCGCCACGATCAACTCGAGCGCCTGGGCGGCGCGCTCGGGCAGCTCCTCCCTGGCGGCGGCCGTCCGGGCGAAGCCCTGGATCGTCGCGAGCGGCGTGCGCAGGTCGTGGCAGGCGAGCGAGACGAGCTGCGGAAGTGCGGGCTTCGAGGTCGGCGCGCGCTGCTCGGAGGGGTCTCCCGGTAACGTGGCCGGCGGAGGATACTGCGATGGCGAGAGCACAAGGGCTACCGACCGGGGACGTCCAGGCGCAGGTGCCGGAGGTGGCGCTCGGGCTGTCCCGTGCGGGGGTGCGCGGCGTCGCGAAGGCGATCCGCCTGCGGCACGGCGACAGCGAGAAGCTGATCGCCGCCGAGCTCGAGTGCACGGTCGATCTCGACCCGCGCCAGAAGGGCGTGCACATGTCCCGTTTTCCCGAGCTCTTCGAGGAGGCGATCGAGCAGGTCGTGATCGGCGAGGCGCTCCTCGTCGAGCAGCTCGCCGAGCACATCGCGGCGCACGTCGTCGAGCGGCAGGGCGCGCTCCGGGCGGAGGTGCGGATCGTCGCCCGCTACCCGCTCGAGCGGCGCACGCCGGTCACCGAGCTCGCCACACAGGAGCTCGTCTCGATCATCGGCATCGCCGCCGCGTCCCGTACGGCGACCCGTCGTATCGTCGGCGTCGAGGCGACGGGGATCAACGCCTGCCCCTGCGCGCAGGGTCTCGTGCGGGCGCGGGCCGCCGGGCGCCTGGAGGAGGCGGGGTTCGAGGAGGACGACGTCGATCGCATCCTCGACCTCGTCCCGATCGCCACCCACAACCAGCGTGGCCGCGGCACGCTCCTCGTCGGCACCGAGCGACCGCTGAACGCCGAGACGCTCGTCGACCTCGTCGAGTCGTCGATGAGCGCGCCCGTCTTCGGCCTCCTGAAGCGCCCGGACGAGCTGTTCGTCGTCGAGCACGCCCACCTGCGCCCGCGCTTCGTCGAGGACTCCGTGCGCGTCGCGCTCCGCGACACGCTCGAGCGCTTCCCGGAGCTCTCGGACGCCGACTTCCTGCTCTCGCGCCAGGTCAACCTCGAGACGATCCACGACCACGACGTCGTGGCCGAGCGGTTCGGCACGGTCGGCGCCCTCCGCGCCGAGCTCGCGGGCGCGGCCCACGGGACGCGGCACACCGAGCTCGCCGAGTGGCTGCGCCTGCCGTAGTCCCGGCAGACTAGGGGGGCCTAGACCGCGGCCGCGCGCTTGCGCCGCCGTCGCCGGAAGTCGAAGCGGTGCTCGCTCCCCTCACGCAGCCGGCGGATGTTGCCGCGGTGCAGGACCACGACCGCGAGCGACGCGAGCGTGGCGAAGACGATCACCGGCCACGGCTCGCCGAGGAGCGCCGCCGCGGGAGGCAGCGCGGCGGCGGCCGCGAGAGAGCCGACCGACGTGAAACGGGAGACGAGGAACGACGCAATCCATACGGCCGCCCCGATCAGGCCCACGAGCGGCGCGACGGCGAGGAAGACTCCGCCGCCGGTCGCGACCATCTTGCCTCCCCGCTTGAAGCCGATGAAGAGCGGCCGCCAGTGACCGAGCATCGCTGCCCCGCCCGCGAGTACGGCAGTCAGGTCGTCGACGACGAGGACGCCGAGGAGCGCCGGTACGAAGCCCTTCGCGATGTCCAGCAGGGCGACGGGCAGGCCGAGCCGGCGTCCGAACGAGCGCCAGACGTTCGACGCGCCGATATTGCCGCTGCCGTAGCGCCGGATGTCGACGCCCCTGCCGAGGCGCACCAGCAGGAGCCCGAAAGGGATGCTGCCGGCGAGGTAGCCGGCGGCGACCAGGAGCGCTGTCGTCATCGAGCCCGGGCGGGCGCTCGATCGGTCCTTACTTCGGCACCTGGTACCGGGACACCCAGTCGTTGATCGTGCCCCAGTCGAGGTTGTTGAAGAAGGCGTCGATGTAGGACGCGCGGTCCGTTCCGTAGTCGAGGAAGTAGGCGTGCTCGTACACGTCGAGCGCGACGAGCGGCGTGGCGTTCCACACGGGATAGGTGTTCTGGGCGTCGCCGAGGTAGTTGAAGAGGCGCCCCTCGTCCCAGTCGTAGGCGGTCCACGCCCAGCCGCGCCCCGCCAGCCCCGTCCCCTTCAGGTCGGCGCGCCAGGCCTCGACCGAGCCGAAGTCGCGCTTGATCAGGTCGCCGACCAGGCCGCCCGGGTCACCGCCGTCGCCTCCGAGGTGCTCGAAGTAGATCTCGTGGTTCTTGATCCCCCCGATCGCGAAGCTGAGCTCGACCTTCAGTCCGCGCAGCTCCGAGTAGACCTGGTTCGCGCCGGCGAGATCGACGTCTGCGAGCCGCTCCAGGATCTCGTTCCGCTTGGCGACATAGCCGCCGTAGAGCTTGTAGTGCGCCTCGACGGACGCACGCGAGATGCCGTCGAGCTCGAACAGAGCCGGCTTCAGCTCTCGCGGGACGATCTCCTCGAACTTGAAAGCAAGCGTCGACACGGGCCTCCTCTCGACCGGGGGAGTGAGCATAACGCCCCCTCCCCCGGTGTCTGCGAGGAAGGGCTAGCGGCGCGTCAGGCTCCAGGTGCCGCTCATGCTCGAGAGATAGCCGGCGCCCGCCTGGTTGACGGTCATGAAGATGCGGACGCGCGAGAGGCCCTTCGGCAGCGTCGGGGCGAAGAACCGCTTCGAGCCGTAGAGGTTGAGCGTCACCTTCTTGATGTTCACCCACTGCCCGAGGCTCGAGAGGCGCTGCAGGTAGACGGACTTGCCCGCATAGGAGCTTCCTCCCGTCACCCGCGTCGTGAAGACGCCGGTGGCACGCGCGTAGGAGATGACGACCTTCGGCTTCACCTCGACCGTCACGGCGATGCTCGACGCACCCCGCCAGGAGACCTGGTAGGCGCTGAGGATCTTCGGCGTCGCGAGGTAGTCGAACTGGCCGTCCGCGGTCGTCACGATCTGGGCGACCTCGGCGAAGGAGCTCTGCGGGTAGGGCCGCGCGAGCAGGCGCACCGTCTCCCCGGCGCGCTTGGTCGAGACCTGGCCGGCGATCCGCACCTGTCCGCCGTAGAGGACGATCGGCTGTGACGCGGCGATCGAGACGGACGGCGGCGCGCCGTTCACGGTCACCGTCCCCCGTGCCCCGCTGTTGTACGAGTCGCGATAGCGGTACGTGCCCGCGGCCTGGAAGGTGAACGAGTAGCTCTGACCGAGCCGCAGGATCGGCGAGGCGAAAGCGCCGTTCTCCGCGACGACCTGGTGCCGCGCGGCGTCGGAGTTCCTCCACGTCACGGTGTCGCCGATGTCGATCGTGACGCTCGACGGCGTGAAGCCGTTCTTCGTGATGGTGACCGGCTTCGTCGCGGCCATTGCCGGCGCTGCGATCGTCAGCGCCGAAGCTGCGACGAGCCCGACGAGAAGCCTGCGCATGAGAACCCCCAGTGGATGCGAGCTGTGAATGGTCGGTGCTCCGGGCTCCGTGATTCACGATCTCCGTCGAGATTCCTCGTTCTCGAGGAGCGTCTCGAGCGGCAGCGTGACGGTGAAGGTGCGGCCGCGGGTGACGCTCTCGCGCGTCGGTCTCACCTTCTCGACGCGGGTCAGCACGGCGCGCTCGCTGGCCGGCAGGTACGTCTTCCTCCAGCGTCGCACGGCGCTCGGGCAATGGGTCTCGCTCAAGCGGGTGACCCTGCGTGCGACGAGCGCGCAGACGGTGGCTGCGGCGAGCTTCCGCTTCACGCTGCCGCGCGGCACCTCGCGGGTGCGGATCCTGCTGCCGCAGGCGCAGGCGGGCGGCGGGTATCTGGCGGGAATCAGCCCGGTACGGACCGTCGTGCGCTGAAGCCCGACTGGCAGGGAGCG
>JACCZA010000149.1 GCA_013696185.1 Actinomycetota bacterium | reverse complement strand
AGGCGCCCCCGCATCGCAGCGGCGACCGCGGGCGGCTCGAGGCGCCCGGCCAGGAGTTCGAGCAGCTCCGGCCCGCCCTCCCCGTCGAGCGGCACCGCCCGGCGCAGCGCAACCTCGTCGGTGCAGCGCTCGAGGGCCGCCCGCAGGGCGTCGTACCACGTGTAGGCGTTGACGCCGATGGTGAGGTGGAGCGAGTCGGTGTCGGAGGTGAGGGCCTGGTGCAGCCAGCCCCGTGGCAGGTAGAGCGTGTCGCCGGGGCCGAGCTCGACGTCGAGCGTCGGTGCCTCGTCGGCGCCGCCGAGCGACGGCGAATAGCGCTGGTCCCGCAGCGGCAGCTCGAGTGCCGGCGGGTAGACGAGCCAGCGCTTCGAGCCCGAGACCTGCAGGACGAAGACGTCGTGGGTGTCGTGGTGGACGGGGAGCCCCTGCGAGCGACGGGGCGTCAGGTAGGCGTTCGCCTGCGCGGGGTGGCCGAGCTCCGCCTCGAGCGCGCGGCAGAAGCGCGCGACCGGGCGCCAGTTCAGGTGCAGGGCCTGCAGCACGATCGTCGCGCCCCGCTCGAACTCCGCGAGCACGCGCTCGAGCCGGGCCGCACCCGTGAAGGGCTGCGGGCGCCAGCCGAGGTCGGTCGTGTACGCGCGGGCGTCCAGCTGCTCGCCGGCCTTGACGAGGCGGAATGCCGGCGCGCGCAGACCGGGGTCGCAGACGAGGCGCTCGGCGTCGCGCGCGGAGAGGAGGTCGTCGAAGCGGCCCTCCTCTCCGCGGGCGCGGTGCAGCGGCTCGCGTTCCCAGTGGAGCCGGGCGAAGGTCCCGGTGTCGAGCGGCTCGATCGCCCGTGCGAGCGCCGAGGCGGTTGTGGTGCTAGGCGTCGTCGGCGTCCGCGTCCTGATCGGAGTCGTCCGCGTCCGCATCGGTGTCGTCGGCATCGCTGTCGCCGTCGTCGCCGTCGGCATCCGCCGCCGCCGGCTGACCGGAGATCTCGCTTGCACCCGCGGTCGTGATCTCGTCGTCCGTGAGGGTCGAGCTCAGGTCGTCGAGGCGGTTCTCGAGCTCGTCCGGCACGCTGTCTCTCGGGTCGTCGGCCATCGTGTTCGCCTCCTTCGGGCGCAGGGGGACCCGGAGTGTATGCGCGGGCAGGTGAGTACACTCGCGCGGTCGTGGACCTCTACGAGTACCAGGGTAAGGAGCTGTTTCGCCGCTACGGCATCCCGGTCTCCGAGGGGCGGCTCGCGACCACGCCCGAGCAGGCGCGCGCCGCCGCGACGGAGCTCGGCGGCCCGGTCGTCGTGAAGGCGCAGGTGCTGACGGGCGGCCGCGGCAAGGCGGGTGGGATCAAGCTCGCCGCCTCGCCGGAGGAGGCAGAAGCGCGGGCGCGGGAGATCCTCGGGCTCGACATACGCGGGCACGTCGTCCGGCGCCTCTGGATCGAGCGCGCGTCCGAGATCGCGAAGGAGTACTACCTCTCGATCGCGTTCGACCGCGGCGAGAAGAAGCCGCTGTTGATGCTGACGACCGAGGGGGGCGTCGACATCGAGGAGGTGGCGGAGACGAAGCCCGAGGCGCTCTCGCGCCTGCACGTCGACGTGCTGGAGGGCTTCCAGCCCTACCAGGGGCGCCGACTGGTCTACGGAGCCGGCATCGAGGACGTCTCCGAGCAGAAGCAGGTGCTGGCGATCCTCGGCAAGCTCTACGAGGCGTTCGTCGGCTGCGACGCGATGCTCTGCGAGATCAACCCGCTGATCGTGACGCCCGAGGGCGAGGTGAAGGCGCTCGACTCGAAGTTCACCGTCGACGACAACTCCCTCTACAAGCACCCCGAGATCGCGGAGATGCGCGACCTCTCCGCGGCCGACCCGCAGGAGGCCCTCGCACGGGAGCGCGGGGTGACCTACGTCAAGCTCGACGGCGAGGTGGGGATCCTCGGCAACGGCGCGGGGCTCGTCATGTCCACCCTGGACGTGATCGCCCTTGCAGGCGGCAGGCCCGCGAACTTCTGCGACCTCGGCGGCGGCGGCGACGCGGAGGGGGTCGTCAGCGCCCTCGAGGTGATCACGGGCGACCCGCAGGTGCGGTCGATCTTCTTCAACATCTTCGGCGGCATCACGCGCTGCGACGAGGTCGCGCGGGGCATCCTGGCCGCGCTCGAGCGGATGCCGATCGACCACCCGATCGTCGTCCGCCTCGACGGCACGAACGCCGAGGAGGGCAGGAGGATCCTCGCCGAGGCAGCGCCCGAGAACCTCCACGTCGAGCCGACGATGCTCGAGGCGGCGCGCAAAGCCGTGGCTCTCGCGGCATGAGCAACGTCTGGGACTCGCGCGCCGACGCGTACCGCACCTCCGAGACGCATGCGAGCGGCGACGATCTCGACGCGCTCGTCGAGCTGTGCGACCCGCGCGACGGCGTCAAGATCCTCGATGTCGCGACCGGCGGCGGCCATGTCGCGCGGCGGCTGCGTGAGGAGGGCGCGGAGGTCGTGACGTGCGACGCCTCGCCCGGCATGGGAGCAGACGTTGTCTGCCGCGCCGAGGATCTTCCGTTCGCCGACGGCTCTTTCGACGTCGTCGTCAGCCGGATCGCGCCGCACCATTTCTCGAACATCGGCGAGGCGGTTGGTGAGCTGGCACGCGTCTCGAACCGCGTGGTCGTCGTCGAGGACACCCTCTACACCTCCGAGAAGGTCGAGGCGGCCGAGAGCCTGCGCGACCCGACGCACGTGCGCTCCTACTCCGAGGAGGAGTGGCGCGACCTGCTCGAGAGCGCCGGGCTCGAGGTCGAGCGGGTCGAGCTCTTCCGAAAGACGCACGAGCTCGAGCCGTGGCTCGCTCGCACCGGTTGTACGGGTGCCGACGCCGAGCGCGCGACGGAGCTGCTGGCCGAGCTGCTCGACGCCGGGGGCAAGAGCTGGACCGACACGAAGATCCTGCTCGAGGCACGGAAGTCTCAGCGCTGATGGCGATCATCGTCGACACGGGCACGAAGCTCGTCGTCCAGGGCCTGACCGGCTCGGAGGGGCGCTTCCACGGGCTGCGCAACAAGGCGTACGGCACCGACCTCGTCGGCGGCGTCACGCCGGGCAAGGGCGGCCAGGACGTCGAAGGCGTGCCGATCTTCGACACCGTCGCCGAAGCCGTCGGCGAGGCCGGCGCGAACACGTCGATGGTGTTCGTTCCCGCGCGCTTCGCGGCCGACGCGATCTACGAGGCGGTCGACGCCGGCATCGGCACCGTGATCTGCATCACCGAGCACATTCCGGCGCACGAGATGCTGAACGTCTACACCTACATCCGCCCGAAGGGGGTCACGCTCGTCGGGCCGAACTGCCCGGGTGTGCTCTCGCCGGGCAAGGCCAACGTCGGGATCATCCCGGCCGAGGTGTTCAAGGCGGGATCCATCGGGCTCGTCTCGCGCTCGGGGACGCTGACCTACCAGATCGGCCACGAGCTGGCGCAGCGCGGGCTCGGGAACTCGACGATCGTCGGCATCGGCGGCGACCCGGTCGTCGGCTCGTCGTTCATCGACGTCCTGGAGAAGTTCGAGG
>JACCZA010000121.1 GCA_013696185.1 Actinomycetota bacterium | reverse complement strand
AGTACTGCGCGCGCGGGAACTACATCTTCCCGCCGCGGCCGTCGATGCGGGTCACGACCGATCTGTTCGCCTACTGCGCGGAGCGGCTGCCGAGCTGGAACACGATCTCGATCTCCGGCTACCACATCCGGGAGGCCGGATCGACAGCCGTCCAGGAGCTCGCCTTCACGCTCGCGAACGGCATCGCATACTGCCGGGCCGCGGTCGACGCGGGCCTGTCGCCGGACGAGTTCGGCGCCCGCCTGTCCTTCTTCTTCAACGCGCACAACGACTTCTTCCAGGAGGTGGCGAAGTTCAGGGCGGCGCGGCGGCTGTGGGCGCAGATCATGCGCGAGCGCTTCGGCGTCTCCAACCCGCGGGCGCTCGCTCTGCGCTTCCACGCCCAGACGGGCGGCTCGACGCTGACCGCTCAGCAACCCGAGAACAACGTCGTGCGGGTGGCCGTGCAGGCGCTCTCGGCGGTCTGCGGCGGTGCCCAGTCGATCCACACCAACGCCTACGACGAGGCGCTCGCCCTCCCGACCGAGCGCTCGGCGAAGACCGCGCTCAGGACGCAGCAGATCCTGGCGCACGAGGCGGGCGGGCTGGACACTGCCGACCCGCTCGGGGGCAGCTACTTCGTCGAGGCGCTGACGGCCGAGCTCGAGCTGCGGGCCTCCGAGCTGATCGAGCGGATCGACGAGCTCGGGGGGTCGGTCGCGGCGGTCGAGGCCGGCTTCCTGCAGCGCGAGATCGAGGATGCCGCGTACCGCTTCACCGCGGGCGTCGAGTCGGGCGAGCAGGTGATCGTCGGCGTCAACCGGTTCGTCGAGGCGCGCGAGGAGTCGATCGAGCTGCACCGGCTCGATCCCGCGGCGGAGCGGCGTCAACGCGAGCGCACGGCGCAGCTGCGGGCGAGCCGGAACCCGGAGGCGGCAGCCGCGGCGCTCGCCCGTGTCCGGCGGGCCGCCGGCGGCGACGAGAACCTGCTGCCGCCGATGCGCGAGGCGCTGCGGGCACGCTGCACGGTGGGCGAGATCTGCGAGGAGCTGCGCGAGGAGTTCGGCACGTACGACGCGCAGCGGGCGTAGCAGCGGGGCTTCCCGGGGCGGAGAGCGTGAAGACGAGGCCCCGCAGTCTCCCCGACAGCGACGGCGAGGCCCCGTCCACACGTCCTTGCGATGGTGCTGGGTCCCCCGTTACCCGTCCCACATGTCACCTTTTTTCGCCGATTCGGCTCACTCACTCGAACAATTTCCCTCGCACGAAGTACCCCCTTCGTACACTCGTGCGGTGCCGCGGATCCTCCTCGCCTACAGCCGCCCGGCCCGCTTCGTCCAGCTCGACCGCGACATCCTGCGCGAGCGCTTCGCGGTCGAGGAGTGGGAGCAGCCCGGGCGCCTCGCGAACCCGCTCCGTCTCGTGCCGGCGGTGCGCCGCGCCGACCTCGTCTTCGGCTGGTTCGCCTCGTGGCACACCTTCCTGCCGGTCACGCTCGCGTGGCTGCTCGGCAAGCCCTCGCTGCTCGTCGTCGGCGGCTTCGACGTCGCGGCGCTGCCGGAGATCGGCTACGGCTACCAGCAGGGCGGGCCGCAGCGCTGGCTCAGCCGCTGGGTGATGGCGCGCGCCACCCTCCTCGTCGTCAACTCCGAGTTCAGCCGCCGTGAGGTCGAGGCGAACGTCGGCCTGCGCGGCAAGCAGGTGCGCGTCGTCTACCACGGCGTCCCCGATGAGCTAGGCGAGCTCGATGGCGGTGAGCGCGAGCCGGGCGCGCTGACGGTGAGCGCCGTCGCCCGGCTCAGCCTCGAGCGCAAGGGCCTGCGCCCGTTCGTCGAGACGGGAGCGCTCCTGCCCGAGATGCCGTTCGTCCTTGTCGGCGAGTGGCAGGACGACGCGATCGAGGAACTGCGCCGGCGAGCCGCGCCGAACGTGAGCTTCCGGGGCTGGCTCTCGCGCGAGGCGCTCGACGACGAGCTGCGCCGGGCCGCGGTCTACGTGCAGGCCTCGCGCCACGAGGGCTTCGGCCTCGCGGTCGCGGAGGCCATGCTCGCCGGGTGCATCCCCGTCGTGACGGCGGTCGGAGCGCTGCCGGAGGTGGTGGGCGAGGCGGGCGTCCGGATCGAAGGCGCCGAGCCCGAGCAGATTGCGGCCGGCATCCGCCGCGCGCTCGAGCTCGGCGAGGGAGCGAGGCGGCAGGCGCGCGAGCGGATCCTCCGGCATTTCCCGCTCGAGCGCCGCCGCGATGCCCTGCTCGAGCTCGTCGACGCGCTACTCGCGCGGGCCTGAGGCGGCGTCGGCCCAGCGATCGAGGTCCGCGAGCCGCACCTCCACCAGTGGGCGTACCGCGTCCTCGAGCCCGCTCTCGCGTGCGAGAGCGAGAGCCTGCTCGAAGCTCTCACGCGCCTTGGCGGGATCGACCCCCTGCTTGAGCCGGTTGTCCCCCGTCACGAGCAGCTTCTGGATCCGGTCGCGCGCGTCCCCCTTCACAAAACGAGCCTAACAAGGCACTCTTCGCTCAGATGGAGGCCGCTGCAGTCCTCGCTCAGCCGATTCGCGTGCTGATCGCGGACGACCACGACCTCTTCACCGTCGCGATCGAGGCTCTGCTCGCCGGCGAGGGGCGGATCGCGATCGCCGGTCGCGCGCGCGACGGGAAGGAGGCAGTCGAGCTTGCCCGCACCCTTCGGCCGGACGTCGTCCTCATGGACATCAGCATGCCGGTGATCGACGGGATCGAGGCCACCGAGCTGATCACGGCCGGCGACGAGGCCCCGTGCGTGCTCGTGCTGACGGGCTCGGACGCGCCGCTCGACGTCGACCGGGCGCGCCGCGCCGGCGCCGCGGGGTACGTCACGAAGGATCGAATCGCCGCCGATCTGGTGGGGGCGATCAGGGGGATCGCGAGCCGGTAGCGCAGACGCTCGTTGCTATCCTCGGCCGGCGATGCTCGCCGTTCTCGCAGTCTTCCACGTGCTCGTGTCCTTCGGGCTCCTCGGTCTCGTGCTCATGCACTCCGGGCGCGACGCCGGGCTCGGCGGGATGGGCTTCACCCCTGCCTCTCAGGGCGGCACTCACATCGTCGAGCGAAACCTGACGCGGCTCACGGTCGTCGTCGGCACGATCTTCTTCGTGAACACGATCCTGCTCTACCACCTGCTCAGCTGAGCGCGCCCGGGTCGCGGGGCGCGGCTACACTGCGGCCTCTGCGCTGGTGGCGGAATTGGTAGACGCGCAAGGTTGAGGGCCTTGTGACCCTTTGGGTCGTGGAGGTTCAAGTCCTCTCCAGCGCACTTCACACGAGCTGATCCGAAGGCCTCGCCGAGCGGGGCCTTCGGCGTCTCGTTGACGCCGTCCGCAGGACTCTCTACCCTCCCGTCGAACACACGTTCGCGACACGGTCCTGAAAACGAAGGAGGCGGAGTGCTCACAGGAAGGCAGCAGGAGATCTGGGACTTCCTCGTCGGCTACGTCGGGCGCCGCGGCTACCCGCCCACCGTGCGCGAGATCGGAGAGGCGGTCCAGCTCGCGTCGCCGTCCACGGTGCACGCGCACCTCGCGAACCTGGAGCGGGCCGGGTACCTCCGCCGCGACCCGACGAAGCCCCGCGCGCTCGAGCTGCTCGGCCTGCAGCGGGGTGCGGCGGAGGTCGCTCCGCTCGACGGCGAGCTGCGGAAGCTGCCGCTCATCGGGCAGATCGCTGCCGGCGGGCCGCTCCTCGCCGAGCAGAACATCGAGGAGTACCTCGCCGTCCCCGAGCCGCTGACGCGCGGCGGCGAGGAGTTCCTCCTCCGCGTGCGCGGCGACTCGATGGTCAACGCAGGGATCCTCGACGGCGACATCGTGGTCGTCCGGCGCCAGGCCGATGCGAGAAACGGCGACATCGTCGTCGCGCTCGCGGGCGACGACGAGGCGGCCGACGAGGCCACGGTCAAGCGCTTCTTCCTCGAGGAGGGCCGCATTCGCCTGCAGCCCGAGAACGATGCCCTCGAGCCGATCTACGCGCGGCACGTGCAGGTGCTGGGCAAGGTGATCGGGGTCTTCCGGAGTCTGTGATGAGGAGCGAGGTGGTCCCCTTCAACCGGTCACTCGAGCAGGAGCTCCTGGCGCTCGCGCGGGGCATCAGCCTCGAGTGCCTGGTATGCGGCGAGTTCGTCATGCGCCGCGGCTCCGCTCTCGCGTGCCCGGAGTGCGGGTCGATTCTCCACGACGAGGTCGCGGCGGGCGCGCAGCTACAGTTGGACACGCAGGCCGGGTGACCGCGGGCGGCGTAGCCGCTCGAGGAAAGTCCGGACACCACAGGGCAGGACGCTGGGGAAACCCCAGGCGGCGAAAGCCGACGGACAGTGGCACAGAAAACAAACCGCCACCGGCGTGATCTCCGGAGACGCCGGCGGTAAGGGTGAAACGGTGGGGTAAGGGCCCACCAGCGTCGTGGTGACACGGCGGCTAGCCAAACCCCGTCCGGTGCAAGGTGAAACAGGCTCCGCAGGCTGCCCGCCCAGGAGCCGGGTACACCGCTAGAGCCGTCGCGAGAGCGGCGGCCGAGAGAGATGGTCACCCAAGACAGAATCCGGCTTA
>JACCZA010000113.1 GCA_013696185.1 Actinomycetota bacterium | reverse complement strand
GAGAGGCGAGAGCGCGACGCTCTCGGGGGCGACCGCGAGCACGAGCGCGTACGCGACGACGACGGCGGCGAGAGCGAGTCCGAGCCGGAGCGGCGTCCGCAGCGCTCGCTCGAGCGGCACTGCCGCGGCTGCCGAGGCGGCGACGATCGCGATCACAGCGAGGCGTCCCGACACCGCGGTCAGCCCGAGCAGGAGGTTCGCCGCGGCGACGGTCGCGAAGGCAATCACCGCGGCGCGCGGGCGCACGAGGGCGAGGAGGGCGATCACGGCGCCGGCGAGGACGGTCGCGGGCAGGCGGGAAGAGCCGTTCCGGTCGATCCGGCGGTCGAGCTCGCGCAGGGCGGCCGGGGCGTCGCTCGCGCGCTGTGTGGAGAGCCCGTCAGGGCGGCCGAGCGCGGTCGGGGCGACATCGACGATCGAGACCAGCCCCGGGATGCGCGTCGATCTCGACGTGAGGAGCCCCCGCCAGCCCGCGCCGACGATCGCGATCGGGTAGCGACGAGTGTTCCCGCCGGCTCCCTGCGGCGGCAGCGACACGAGGATGGTCGCGGCCCCCGGCTCGCCGCCGAGCTCGATCACGGGGTCGCCCTCGGGAGCGCGGCCGAGCAGCGAGTGCTCGAGCCGGCCCCTGACGAGCGCGGCGAGGGCGCCGGCCCGATCGACGCTCGGGCCCGCCCCGGGCACGAGGAGGCCGACTGCGCCACGCCCCGCGAAGCGCTCGAGTGCGAAGGGGGCGACGACCTCGACGCGCATCTGTTGCGCTTGTGCAAAGCAGGACGTGGCGAGCGTCAGGGTCGAGACCACCGCGGCTACCATGCAGACAACGACTCTCAAGGAAGGCGATTCTCGATGAAACGCAAGGCCTTTGGCCGCGACGCAGGGCTCTCTCTCCGGATGCTGCTCACGAGTGGCGCGCTCGGACTGCTGTACGTCCTCTTCGCGGTCGTGCTCTTCCAGGTGCTCAACGTCGGTCTGGTGCCGATGCTGCTGATCGTGATCGGCATGGCTGCGTTCCAGTACTACACCTCCGACAAGCTCGCCCTGCTCGCCTCGGGAGCCAAGGTGGTCGAGCGCGACCAGGCGCCCGCGCTGCACGACATGGTAGAGCGACTCTGTGCCCTGTCCGACCTGCCGAAGCCGAGAATCGCGGTGATCCCGAGCGACGTCCCGAACGCGTTCGCCACCGGTCGCAGCCCGAAGCACGCGGCAGTCGCGGTGACCGAGGGGCTCTGGCGCCGGCTCGAGCCGCGCGAGGTGGAGGCGGTGCTCGCGCACGAGCTCGCGCACATCGCCAACCGCGACGTGCTGATCATGACGCTCGCGAGCTTCTTCGCCATGCTCGCCGCGCTGCTGACCCGGTTCGGCCTCTACGGCGGGATGTTCGGCGGGGGCGGCGACCGCGACCGCAGCGGCCCGCCGATCTGGCTGGTCGTCGTGCTCGTCTCGGTCGTTACCTACGTGCTCAGCTTCGTGCTGATCAGGATGATCTCGCGCTACCGCGAGTACGCGGCCGATCGCGGCGCCGCGCTCGTCACGGGCGCGCCCGAGTACCTGATGAGCGCGCTGCAGAAGATCGCGAGCCAGATCGCGGTCATCCCCCAGCGCGACCTGCGCGAGGTGGAGGGCATGAACGCCTTCTTCATCATCCCGACGAGCGTCAAGAGCTCGCTCGGCGAGCTGTTCGCGACCCACCCGCCGCTCGAGAAGCGGATCGCACGCCTCGCCGCCATCTCGCGCGACCTGGGCCGGCCGGTCCTCTAGAGCCAGGGCCGGCTCATCGGGCTCGGCGACATCCTCTTCGGCCGCAAGCGGCTGAAGGAGGCCTCGGGGGAGCGGGTCTTCGCGCTCTCGACGGCGCAGGTCACGCTCGAGACGGAGCTCGGCCTGCGCTCGGCGGGGTCGGCGGCCGTCTGCTTCAAGCCGCTCTCGGGCGGCGACTTCAAGCGCGTCGAGGACGAGCTCGGCGAGCTCGTCGACTCCGCCGCGCAGAGCTCCGAGTCCCGCATCCGGCGCCACTCCGACACGTACGGCTTCGGGTGGATCGTGATCGAGGATCCCGACTTCGAGGATCTCGTCACGACGGTCCATCTCGTCGGCTCGGAGCTGCAGGCGCGCGGCTTCGGGCCGCAGCTACTGGCTGCCATCTTCAAGTTCGAGGGCGCGAAGCATCCCGTCTTCTGGATCTACGGCTACAAGCGGGGAGCCTTCTGGCCGTTCATCCCGACGGGCAAGGACGGGGCGCGCGACAACGCCGAGGAGCTCGAGTTGAAGGCGAAGCTCGAGCACGAGCTGCCGATCGAGCAGGACCTGAGCCGCTGGTTCGGGATGT
>JACCZA010000111.1 GCA_013696185.1 Actinomycetota bacterium | reverse complement strand
ACCGAGACGTCCGAGGGCGCGCGCCGGTTGAGCTTGCGGCCGGTGAGATGGCCGATGCAATCGACGTGCGGATTCTCCATCGCTGCGAGCACGCGCTCGGTCGGCTCGCGATCGAACGCCGTGTGGACCGAGGCCATCACCCAGTCGAGCTGCGCCAGCTGCTCGTCGGGGACGTCGATCGTGGCGTCGGCACGGATGTTCGCCTCGATCCCCCGCAGGATCCGAAACGGAGCCAGCTGCTCGTTCAGCGCCTCGATCTCTTCCCACTGAGCCTCCAGCCGTCCTTCGCGCAGGTAGTGCGAATGATCCGTGACCGCGAGGAACTCGTAGCCGCGCTCGCGCGCGGCCAGCGCCATCTCCTCGATCGAGTTCCTTCCGTCTGCCGACCAGGTTGAGTGCGAGTGGAGGTCGCCGCGGAGATCGTCGAGGCGGACGAGCTCGGGCAGCTCGCCGCGCCGCGCCGCCACGAGCTCGCCGCGGTTCTCGCGCAGCTCGGGCGGGATGTACTGGTAGCCGAGGTGCGCGTAGAGCTCCTCCTCGCTGCGCGTCTGGAACACCTCGCCGGTCTCGACGTGCTGGACGCCGTACTCCGAGACCGAGAGCCCGCGCCGGACCGCGTCCTCGCGCAGGGCCACGTTGTGCTCCTTCGAGCCCGTGAAGTGCTGGAGGAGGTTGCCGTAGGACTCGGGCGGGACGACGCGGAGGTCGAAGCGCAGTCCGTCGCTCGAGAGCACCGTCGCCTTCGTCTCGCCGTGTGCCTCGACCTGCACGACCCAGGGCAGGCGGACGAAGTCGGCGGTGAGCGCGGCGGGATCGGCGGCGGTCGCGATCAGGTCGAGGTCGCGGAACGTCTCGCGGCGGCGCCGGACGCTCCCGGCCTCGGAGACCAGGTCGACCCCGGGATGCCCGCGCAGGGTCTCGACGACCGCCAGTACCGCGGCCAGCCCCTGACCGAGCAGCGGCCGCGTCGGGGCCGCCTCCGTCCGCTCGGCGAGCGCCTTCAGGATCCGCTCCTCGGTCTTCGCGCCGAGTCCGGTCAGCGTTCGCAGGCGCTGCGCGGCGGCAGCCTCCCGCAGCCCGTCGAGCGTCGCCACCCCGAGCTCGCTCCAGATCCGCGCCGCCGTCTTCGGCCCCAGCCCGGGCAGCCGCATGAACGCGACGACGTCCGGAGGGATCGTCCCCCGCCGCTTGGCGAGCGCGTCGATCTCGCCCCGCTCCACGATCTGGACGATCTTCTCCTCGATCGTCTTGCCGATCCCGTTCAGCTCCTTCGCCCGGCCGGCGAGCGCGAGCTGGGCGATCGAGCCGGCGCTCTCGCGCATCCGCTGGGCGGCTCGCCGGTACGCGAGCACCCGGAACGACTCCTTGCCCTCCAGCTCGAGCAGGTCGGCGAGCAGCTCGAACTGCGTCGCGACCGCGTCGTTCGCGGGCAGATTCGCGTCCACGCGTGGATGATAGGACGGTGAGAGCAACGGTCTGCCTGCCGACCTACAACGAGCGGGAGAACATCGAGCCGATGCTGCGCGCGCTCGGCCGAGTGCTCGCCTCGGGCGACCGCGTGCTGGTGATCGACGACAACTCGCCCGACGGCACGGGGCGGATCGCCGACGAGCTCGCGCGGGAGCTCCCCTACATCGACGTGCTGCACCGCGAGCGCAAGGAGGGACTCGGGCCCGCCTACCTCGCGGGCTTCCGGCGGGCGCTCGCCGACGGGGCCGAGCTGGTGCTCGAGATCGACTGCGACTTCTCGCACGACCCGGCCGACGTGCCGAGGCTGATCGCGGCCGCCGGCGAGGCTGACCTCGTGCTCGGCTCCCGCTACGTCCCCGAGGGGCGGGTCGAGAACTGGGGCGTCCTGCGGCGGCTCGTCTCCTCCGGCGGATCGCTGTACGCGCGGGCACTCCTCGGCGTCGCCCTGCGCGACCTGACCGGCGGCTTCAAGTGCTTCCGCCGTGCGGTGCTCGAGCGGATCGACCTCGACGCGATCGACGCCCGCGGCTACGCCTTCCAGATCGAGACGACCTACCGGGCGCTACGGGCCGGCTTTCGCGTCGTCGAGATCCCGATCGTCTTCGTCGACCGGAAGGCCGGCAGCTCGAAGATGAGCCGCGGCATCGTCGGCGAGGCGGTCAGGCGGGTGCCGGCTCTCCGGCTGGCCGCGCTGCGGGGGCGCCTCTAGACTTTCGAGATGGTCTCCGTGCTTCGGTCGCCGCGCAAGCGCCGGCGCCTGGCCTGGCTGCTCGGGGCGGCCACGGTGGTCGTCGCGCTGACCCTCATCGGCCTCGCCGTCGACGAGGACCCTGTCCCCGACTCGGCGGTGGAGACCTCGACGACTGCGGCCATCCCGGTCGCCCGGCCGATCCGCCTCACGGCTGCGATGCGGCGCGAGGTGGACGCGACGATCGAGCGCTTCGTGCGAACGGCTGTCGTGCGGCGGAACCCCGGCTCGGCCTGGGCGCTCGCGGGGCCGGGGCTGCGGGCGGGCTCGACCGAGCGTGACTGGAGGCGCGGTGATCTGCCGGCGCAGCCCTACCCGGGGAGATCGCTCGAGCGCACCGACTGGCACGTCGTCTACGCGCAGCCGGACCGGGTCGCGATCGACGTCAGCCTCGTGCCGAAACAGCGCTCCGGGGCCGCGTACGCCGTCTACAACGCCGAGGTGATCCCCGTCGGGAGGGGAGCCGCTCGCCACTGGCTGATCGACTCCTGGGCGCCCGCGGCCACGCTCGGCGCCGCGGCGCCGGCCGACCAGCCGGACGCCGACCCGCCGGTGGCTGCTCCCGCCCCGAGCCCGCACGAGCAGGGCAAGCTGAGCGCTGCCTGGTTCCTCCTGCCCGCCTCGCTCGTGCTCGGGCTCGTGCTCCTGCTCGCCGGCGCCGCCGCCCGCGCGGCGCTGCGCCGCCGACGCGCCGAGCGCCTCTACCGGCAACTCGCCGACCGCTGAGACGGGTGGACGCCGTCACCGACGCCGACTTCGAGCAGGAGGTGCTCGGGTCGCGAGAGCCGGTCGTGGTCGACTTCTGGGCGCCGTGGTGCGGGCCCTGCAAGGCAGTCGAGCGCACGCTCGAGGGGCTGGCGGCGGCGCAGGCGGGCTCCGTGCGGTTCGTCAGGCTGAACGTCGACGACAGTCCGCTGGCCGCAGCCCGCTACGGCGTCCTCTCACTGCCGACGGCGGTCCTCTTCTCGGGCGGGGAGGCGCGCAGCACGATCCCCGGGGCGCGCAGCCGCAAGGGCTACGAGCAGGCCTGGAGCGACTGGCTCTCTAGCTCGTAGTCGAAGGCACGGGCAGCGGGGCGGGCTCTCCTCGCGGGTGCCGCAGCCTGCGCAGGGAGCCGGCTCCCTGACCCGAGCCGATGCGCGGGTCGAGCACGGTGTAGAGCAGGTCGACGAGCAGGTTGAACACCACGATCGCGACCGCGACGAAGACGACGACCCCGAGCACGATCGGCGGGTCGCGCCGCGTCAGGCCCTGGAGCATCAGCCCACCGAGCCCCGGCAGCCCGAAGACGCGCTCGACGAAGATCACCCCACCGAAGGCGATCCCGGCGTCGAGCCCAACCATCGTCACGATCGGGAGCGCCGCGTTCCGGAACACGTGCGAGCGCAGGATCAGTCGCTCGGGCAGGCCCTTCGCCCGCGCGGTGCGCACGTAGTCCTCGCGCAGCGACTCGAGCACGCTCGCCCGGATCATCCGCGCGTAGAGCGCCGCGAAGAGGATGGCGAACGTGACCCAGGGCAGGAGCAGGTGGTACGTCCACTGCACGGGGCCGCCGCAACCCGTCGAGGGCGTGAAGAAGTCGCAGTAGCCCGAGATCGGCATCACCTGCCAGCGGAAGCCGAGGAAGTAGGCGAGGACGAGCCCGATCCAGGCAGGGTGCGCCGAGACGCCGACGAGCACGAACACCATCGTGGCGCGGTCGACGAGCGAGCGGGGCCTGATCGCCGAGAGCACCCCGGCGGGCAGGGCGAGCGCGAGCATCATCAACATGCCGCCGAGCACGAGCGACGCGGTCACCGGCACCGCGCGCCAGAGGATCTCCGTGATCTCGTCGCGCGTCGAGAGCGACCGGCCGAGCGAGCCCTCGAGGAAGATGCCGCGCACGAACTGCCCGTACTCCTGGTAGATCGGCCCGCTGAACTCGAACGCGTCGCGGATCCCGATCTCGTCGGTCCCGAGGCCACCCGCCTGGATCGGCTGGGCCGGCAGGACGAAGAAGATGACGAAGGTGATCAACGTGATCACCAGCACCATCAGCACGGCCCAGACCACCCGCTTGCAGACGAAGGCCAGCACGCTGTCCTACTAGCGGTCCGGGTCTCGAGCCGCAACTCCCGAGAGGCGAAAGTGCTCCCAGCCGCCGAGGGAGACCGGCTCGCCCCCGAGCAGCAGCTGGACGCCCTCTCCCTCCTCGCAGCGGCCCACCACCGTGACGCCCTCGCACGGCTCGGGCAGCGCAGCGAGGAGCTCGTAGTCCTCGCCGAAGCCGCACGCCAGCTCGTAGACGTCCCGGCCGAGGCGCTCGGCCAGGCGGCCGACGCCCGCAGCCACCGGGACGCGCTCGAGCTCGATCACGCAGCGACAGCCCGAGCGGCGGGCGATGTGCCCGGCGTCGACCGCGAGCCCGTCCGAGA
>JACCZA010000003.1 GCA_013696185.1 Actinomycetota bacterium | reverse complement strand
GGCCGCGGCAGCGAGCGCCGCGGCCGCCTCCTCGACGTTCCGGGGCTCAGAGACGCTCGGCACGGCCCGCGAGCTCGAGCGGATGGGCGCGGTAGGGCCCGGGCACCTCGCCGCAGAGACGCGGTGTGGGGAGGACCTTGCCGGGGTTGGCGAGACCCTCGGGGTCGAAGGCCCGGCGCAGCCGCCGCATCGCCTCGAGGTCGTCCGGCCCGAACATGAGCGGCATCGAGCACGCCTTGTCCACGCCGACGCCGTGCTCGCCCGTGATCGAGCCGCCGGCGTCGATGCACGCCTCGAGGATCGCGCCCGCGAGCCGCTCGGCCCGCTCGGGCTGTCCGTCGATCCGCCCGTCGTAGAGGACGAGGGGATGGAGGTTGCCGTCGCCGGCGTGGAAGACGTTGCCGACGCGCAGGCCGTGCTCGCGCTCGAGGTCGGCGATCCGCCGCAGCACCTCGGGCAGGCGGGTGCGCGGGACGACGCCGTCCTGCACGTAGTAGTCGCGGCTGACCCGGCCCATCGCGGCGAAGGCCGACTTCCGTCCCTTCCAGAGGAGCGCTCGCTCGTCGTCGCTCTCCGCCACGCGCACCTCGCCCGCGTCGCAGTCGCGACAGACCGCCTGCACGAGCGCCAGATCCTCCTCCACCTGCGCCGCGACCCCGTCGAGCTCGACGAGGAGCACCGCCTGGGCATCGGGCGGGTAGCCGGGCGCGACCGCCGCCTCGGCCGCCTCGAGCGTGAGCCGGTCCATCAGCTCGATCGCCGAGGGCAGCATCCCGGCTGCGATCACCTGCGAGACCGCACGGCCCGCGGCGTCGACCGAGGGGAAGCCTGCGAGCAGCGTCCGCGTCGCCTCGGGCACGCGCAGCACGCGCAGCACGATCTCCGTCGCGATCCCGAGCGTCCCCTCGGAGCCGACGAAGACGCCGAGCAGGTCGTAGCCCGGCCCGTCGAAGCCCTTGCCGCCGAGACGCACGAGCTCGCCGTCGGGCAGGACGACCGTGAGGCCGGTGACGTGGTTGACGGTGAAGCCGTGCTTCAGGCAGTGGGCCCCGCCCGAGTTCTCGGCGACGTTGCCCCCGATCGTGCAGACCTGCTGGCTCGACGGGTCGGGGGCGTAGTAGAGCCCCGCGGGCAGCACCGCGCGTGTCACGTCGAGGTTGATCACGCCCGGCTGGACGGTGACGCGCTCGCTCTCGAGGTCGACCTCGAGGATCCGGTTCATGCGTGCGAGCGAGATCACGATCCCGCCCGCGACAGGCAGGGCTCCACCCGAGAGGCCGGTGCCCGCGCCGCGCGCGACGAAGGGGATGCGGTGGCGGTGGCAGGCGCGGACGACCGCTTGCACCTGCTCGGTCGAGCGAGGCAGGACGACGAGGGCGGGGAGGGCGCGGTGCCCCGTCAGCCCGTCGCACTCGTAGGTGCGGAGCTGCTCGGGCTCCCGGATGATCGCTCCCGGGGGCAACGCGGCCTCGAGCTCGCCGACGAAGGCCGCCTCGAGGCTCATGGCGCGGACTGTAGCGCCGCGCCCGCGGCGGGCAGGAGGACGACGTGAACCTCACCGGGCCCGTGGACGCCGACGACGAGCCGCTGCTCGATGTCGGCGCTGCGGCTGGGGCCCGTGACGATCGCGAGCGCGCTCGGGAGCTCCCCGCCGAGCGCCTCGAACAGGTCCGCCAGGGTGCCGAGGATGCGGTCCTCCCGCAGGAGCGAGACGTGCACGGCCGGCAGGAGCGACCGGGCGCGGGGCTCCTCGGGGGAGGCGGCGAGGACGACGCTGCCCGTGTCGGCGAGGCCGTAGATCGCCTTCGAGACGCCGGCGCCCTCGATCGCCGGCGCGGAGCCGCGGTGGACGGTGAAGCCGACAGCCGCGGCGTTCTCGGCGAATCGCTCGACGAGCTCCGGGCTCACCGGCGGTCGCGGAAGCGCGTTGCCGCGAGGGACGGGAGCGTCCTGCCCTTCGCCCAGGCGCGCCCGGGGCCGAGCAGGCCGCCGAGCGGCTGCCCGAGCCGGGCGAGCGAGGTCGAGAGCCGGTAGCCGACCGTCGACGACCAGGCGAGCGACCAGAGCGTGAAGGCGAGCCGCTCCCACAGGGGTGAGATGCGCTCCTCCACGAGGTCGCGGCGCAGGTCGAGCAGGTACTCGTGCAGCGGGATCTTGACCGGGCAGGCGGCGGTGCACGCGCCGCAGAGGGAGGAGGCGTGCGGCAGCGACGGCGCGTGCTCGAGCCCGACGAGGAGCGGCGCGAGCACGGCCCCCATCGGCCCCGAGTAGACCGGCCCGTACGCTGCACCTCCCGTCTTGCGGTAGACGGGGCAGACGTTCAGGCAGGCGCTGCAGCGGATGCAGCTCAGCATCTCCTCGTAGCGGCTGCCGAGCAGGTTCGAGCGGCCGTTGTCGAGGATTACGACGTGGAGCTCCTCCGGTCCGTCGCTCTCGCCCTCGCGTCGCGGCCCCGTGATCAGCGTCGTGTAGGTCGTGAGCTTCTGGCCGGTGGCGCTGCGGGCCAGGAGCCCGAGCAGGACGGCGAGCTCGGAGAGCGTCGGGACGACGCGCTCCATCCCGAGCACGACGACGTGGATCCGCGGCAGCGCGCTCGTCAGGCGCCCGTTGCCCTCGTTCGTGACGAGGCAGATCGAGCCCGTCTCGGCCACCGCGAAGTTGGCGCCCGTGATGCCGACGTCCGCGGTCAGGAACACCTCCCGCAGCTGGCGGCGGGCTGCTCGAGCGAGCTCCTCGAGGGAGTCGCCGACGGGCAGTCCGTCGACGCGGGAGAAGAGCTCCTGCACCTGCGCGCGCGTCTTCTCGATCGCCGGGGCGACGATGTGCACCGGGTGCTCGCCCGCGAGCTGGAGGATGTACTCGCCGAGATCGGTCTCGACGGGGCGCACGCCGGCCGCCTCGAGGGCGTCGTTCAGCCGGATCTCCTCGGTCGCCATCGACTTCGACTTCGCGGCGAGTCTTGCGCCGGCCTGCACGCACACGTCCGCGATGTACCGGCTCGCCTCCTCGCCTGTCCGGCAGAAGCGGACGTGGCCGCCGCGGCCCTCGACCGCACGGGTGAAGTCGGCGAGGTGGCGGTCGAGCTCCCGGATCGTGCGGAGGCGGATCTGCCTGCCCTGCTCGCGCATCGCCTCGACGTCGTCGAGGCCGCTCCAGCCCACGCCGCGCAGGCCGTAGAGCCGCTCGGTCGCCGTGTCGAGCGCACCCTGCACGTGGGTGTCGGCGAGCTTCTGGCGCGCGACCTGCCGGAAGCGCCCCGGGGGCTGGGCGAGCCCGCTCACGCAGCTGCGCCA
>JACCZA010000376.1 GCA_013696185.1 Actinomycetota bacterium | reverse complement strand
GCTCGGGATCGCGGTGATGGCGACGGGCGGCCTCGGGGGCGTCCACCGCGGCTTCCCTGCTCCGCCCGACGTCTCTGCGGATCTCGCCGAGCTGGCCAGGGCTCCCGTCCTCGTCGTCTCCTCGGGCGTCAAGTCGCTGCTCGACGTGCCGGCGACCGGCGAGCTGCTCGAGACGCTCGGGATTCCCGTGCTCGGCTACCGCACCGACGAGCTGCCGCTCTTCTACGCCGCACGCGGCGGCCCCCCGGTCTCGGCGCGCGTGGAGTCGCCCGGGGAGGCCGCCCGCGTCGCCCGCGTCCACTGGGCGCTCGGGCGCGGGACGGCACTCGTCCTCGCCCGTGCGCCGGAGGACAGCCTCGACGACGTCGAGCCGCTGATCGAGCGCGCGCTCGCCCGGGCGGCGAGCCTCGGCATCGCCGGCCAGGCCGTGACGCCGTTCGTACTCGACCGGCTCCACCGCGAGAGCGGCGGGCGGACGCTTCACGCGAACAGGAGCCTGATCGCCGACAACGCCGGCCTCGCCGCCGAGGTGGCCGTCGCATACGCGGAGACGTAGAGTCACCCTCGTGGTTCGCGTGGCGATCGCGGCGCTTCTCGCGGGGGCGCTCGTCCCCCTCGCCGCTCTGGCGCAAGGAGGCGCGTCCCGGCCCGCCGCCCGGGCGCTGCCGGGACTCCCCTCCTACACGGCGGGCTACGCATCCTGGCGCCGGATCAACCGGGCTCCCATTCCTCCCAGGCGAGCCGGCGACGCGCACCTGAGTACGAAGAACGTCTACGCCAGCCGGCGGCCGGTCGGCGGCCGCTATCCCTACGGGACCGTGATCGTGAAGGAGGGCGTGCGCCCGGGCTCACGGTTCGTCGGCCTGATCGCGGTCATGCGCAAGGTACGCGGCGCGAGCCCGCGCAACAACAACTGGGTGATGATCGAATGGGTGCGCGAGACACGCGGCGCCCGCTTCGGCGAGATCGCCCGCGGCCAGGTCTGCTACGCCTGCCACGTCGGGGCGCGGGCGAACGACTACGTCTTCACGAGATAAACCGACAGCTGCTGCTTCCTAGACCTCGAGGGCGGCCAGGAAATCGTCGATCGACATCGCCGTCATCGTCTGAAGCTTGGCGCTGCCGCGCGCTCCGAGGGCGATCGAGACCTTGGCGATCGTCGTCTCGTCGGGGGCCTCGACGACGTTCAGGAAGTCGAACGGGCCGAGCGTGGCCCACTGGTGCAGGACCTTGGCGCCGAGCTCCTCGACATCGGCGTTCACCTGGCGTAGCCGCTCGGGGTTCGACCGGAGCGTCTGAACGCCCTGCGCGGTGAGGGTCGTGAGCAGGATGTAGATCGGCACGGCGACTCCTTCTCCTTGGTGGGCGCGCGCGAGCCTACAACCGGGTCTTGGCCGGCGCGCCGTTCTCCGCCCGGGCAGCCGGAGGCGGCGTGCGCCTCCGGCCCACCCGAGCCGCCTGGTCATCGTAGAGGAGCGCCGCCCCGAGGAAGAGGAGCGGCGAGATCACGAGGCTCGCGAGGAAGGCGGCCACCCGCGCCGCCTGCTCTCCCTGTCCCCGCAGCAGGAAGAAGAGCGCCGCCTGGGTGAGAAAGACGGTGATCGCGAGCGTCGCGAGGGTGCCGAGGGCGTGGACGAGGTCGGCGCGACCGAGCTCGAGCGCGCGGCGGAACGAGCCCGGGATGCTCCGGCGCTCGAGCAGGACGACGGGGACGACGAGCCCGACGAGCGCGAGCCAGAGGAGGCCCGGGAGGATGAAGGCCTGGACGAGGAACGGGAAGGGGACGAAGACGACCACGCCGGCCGCGAGCGCAAGCACGGCGCGGCGGTCGAGCCGGACGCCGGCCGCGAGGGCTGTCGCTCCCACGTAGGAGGCGGACACGATCACGCCTCCGGCGGTCGTCATCAGCAGCACCCACGCGCCGCCGTCGAGGCCCGCGGCGAGGCGGCCGAGCGCCGCCGGGCCGACTCCGAGCGCGAGCGCGCGCCAGAAGCGGCGGCCGTACAGCTTGAGCGCCTCGGCGACCAGCTGGCCGACGGTGCGTGTCTCGGGCGGCAGGGGCGGAGGAAGGGGACCCTTCGCGCCGGCGTAGCGGGGTCGCGCCACAGCCCCGACGGTACTCGGAGACCCGCCGTGCGCGAGGCGTTGCGCGATCGGTCAGGAACGAGCGAGCGGCCCGAGCTCCGCGAGGAGCCGCGGCAGCGCGCCGGCGAGCGCGGCCAGGGCTTCGTCGAAGCGCCAGAGCGCCCGGTCGGGCTCGTCGATCTCGTTCGCGATCGCCCGTACCTCGAGGGCCGGGACACCGGCGAGCTCCGCGGCACGCAGAACCGCGAAGCCCTCCATCGCCTCCACGCTCGCGCCCCGCGTGCCGCCGACGCGCGCGCTCGTGGCGATCGGGAGCACGCGCGCCTGGGGCAACGCGCGTCGTGCGGCGGCGAGCAAGCTCGACGACGGCTGAACCCGCTCGACAACGGGGACGGCTGCCCCGATGTCGCAATACAGCGCCGCCGAGCCGACCACGAGCGTTCCGGCCGGTATCCCGCGGCCGCCCGCGAGGCCCACGTGCAGGAGGGCGCCCGGACGGCGCTCCGCGAGCGAGCGCGCCGTCGAGGCGGCCCCCTCGACGGGGCCGACGCCGCAGACGAGCGTGGCGACGTCGGCATCCAGCGAGGCGAGCTCGCCGGAGGTCGCGCCGACGACGAGCAGCATGGCGCGCACCGTAGCTGCGCGCTCGCGTACCGTCCGCGCCGTCGATCGAAGGGAGGCGGACGTGGAGCAGCGGAGGCTGGGGACGAGCGGGATCGAGGTCGGCGCGATCGGCCTCGGCTGCATGGGGATGAGCTGGGCCTACGGCCCGGCCGACCAGGAGGAATCCATCGCGGTGGTCCGCCGCGCGCTCGACCTCGGCTGCACGCTCGTGGACACGGCCGACATGTACGGCCCGTTCACGAACGAGGAGCTGGTCGGCCGCGCCGTCGCCGGACGCCGCGACGAGGTGATCCTGGCGACGAAGTGCGGCAACGTCGTCCACGACGTCGAGACCTTCGAGATCCAGCGCGATGGCTCTCCGGAGCACATCCGCACGGCCTGCGAGGGGTCGCTGCGCCGCCTCGGCGTCGAGACGATCGACCTCTACTACCTGCACCGCGTGGATCCGAAGGTGCCGGTCGAGGAGAGCGTGGGCGCGATGGCGGAGCTCGTCAGAGCCGGCAAGGTGCGAGCGCTCGGCCTCTCGGAGACCGACGTCGAGACGCTCGAGCGGGCACGCGCGATCCATCCGATCGCCGCGCTGCAGTCCGAGCTCTCGCTCTGGACGCGGGATCCGCTCGGCGACGTCCTGCCGTGGTGCCGGCAGCACGACGTCGCCTTCGTGCCCTTCGCGCCGCTCGGCCGCGGCTTCCTCACGGGCCGCTACCGCTCGGCCGACGCGTTCGAGGAGCGCGACTTCCGCGCGCGCAACCCGCGTTTCCAGGAGGAGGCGCTGCGCCAGAACCTCGGGCTCGCAGACCGCGTACGCGAGGTGGCCGAGCGCCTGGGCGCGACCCCGGGTCAGGTCGCGCTGGCCTGGGTGCTGGCACAGGGACCGCAGGTGATCCCGATTCCGGGCACGAAGCGGCTCGCCTATCTCGAGGAGAACGCGGCGGCAGCGGAGGTCGTGCTCGGCGAAGGCGACGTCGCCGAGCTCGATGCCCTGCCTGCGGCTGCAGGCAGCCGTTACTAGCCCGCTCCGAGAACCCGCCGGTGCGATCGACCGGGAAGGCCGGGGGTATCGTCGCGTCGTGCCCGGACAGGCCAGCGACCCGACGAGGCCCGCCCTGCCCGGCGAGGAGCTCGTGCTGAAGGGGATCGCCGACCTGGAGCGTGACGTAGAGTCGGTCGAGGCCCTGCTCGTCTCCATCGGCGCCGTGCGTCTCTCGCGCCTGGGCCTGAGGGTGCCCACGGCCCTGCCCGCGCCGGAGCACCGCCTCTACGAGCTCCTGCGGCGAGACGAGCCCGACGCAGCGCACTCGCGCTACAACGCGCTCGTCCGCCGGCTTGTCAGCTACGAGCGCGCTGCCGAGTGCGCGGGCTAGCCGACGCCGAGCGCATCCGGCGCTTCATGCGCGCGCTCGGTGCCGCCGCCGATGCCGAGGGAGCCGCGTACCTCACGGGAGGCACGACCGCCGTTCTCCTCGGTTGGCGAGCGAGCACGATCGACGTCGACATCGCCTTCGCTCCCGAGACGGACGCGCTCCTCCAGGCCGTCTCGCGCCTCAAGCACGAGCTTCGGGTCAACGTCGAGCTCGTCTCGCCGGAGGACTTCGTCCCCGTGCCGGCCGGATGGGAGGGTCGCAGCCTCTTCGCAGCACGCGAGGGGCCGCTCTCCTTCTACCACTACGACCTCTACTCCCAGGCCCTCGCGAAGCTCGAGCGCGCACACGCGCAGGACCTGGACGACGTGCGCGCGATGATCGAGCGCGGTCTCGTCGAGCCGGCACGCGCCCTGCGCGCCTTCGCGGAGATCGAGGGCGCGCTCTTCCGCTATCCGGCGGTAGACGGACGCTCGTTTCGCCGGCGCGTCGAGGAGGCCTTCCGCGATCCAGGGCCCCGCTGACGGGGTGCGCGGTGGGCAACGAGGAAGCGCGTCAACATCCTGAGGAGCCGGGCCCGCTCCCGGGCCCGGTCTCGGATCCGCCTCGCTACACGAACGTGGGCTCCGCCGCGGCGGCAAGGACGATCTCGCCGTCGGCGGCGTCGACGTGCACGGCGTCGCCCTCGCCGAACTCGCCCTCGAGCAGGCGCAGAGCGAGCGGGTTCTCGATCAGCCGCTGGATCGCCCGCTTCAGCGGCCGGGCACCGTAGGTGGGATCCCAGCCAGCCTCGGTGAGGGCCTCCGTCGCCTCGTGGGTCAGCTCGAGCCCGATCCGCCGCTCGGCGAGCCGCTCGCGCAGGCGCTCGAGCTGCAGCTCCACGATCGCACGGAGCTGCTCGCGGGTGAGCGCCCGGAACTCCACGATCTCGTCGAGGCGGTTCAGGAACTCCGGCCGGAAGTGATCGCGCATCGCCTCGGGCGTGCGGATGTTCGAGGTCATGATCAGGACGGCGTTCCGGAAGTCGACGGTGCGGCCGTGCCCGTCCGTGAGCCGGCCGTCGTCCAGGATCTGCAGGAGCACGTCGAAGACCTCGGCGTGCGCCTTCTCGATCTCGTCCAGGAGGACGACCGAGTAGGGCCGCCGCCGGACCGCCTCGGTCAGCTGTCCGCCCTCCTCGTAGCCGATGTAGCCGGGCGGGGCGCCGATCAGCCGCGCGACCGTGTGCGGCTCCTGGAACTCCGACATGTCGAGCCGGACGAGTGCCCGCTCGTCGTCGAACATGAACTCCGCGAGCGCCTTCGCGAGCTCGGTCTTGCCCACCCCGGTCGGGCCGAGGAAGACGAACGAGCCGATCGGCCGGTTCGGGTCCTGCAGGCCGGTGCGGGCGCGGCGCAGCGCGTTCGCGACGGCCGCGACCGCCTCCTCCTGGCCGACGACGCGGCGGTGCAGGCGCTCCTCCATCCGGATCAGCTTCTCCGTCTCGCCCTCCAGCAGGCGCGAGACAGGGATGCCCGTCCAGCGCGCGACCACCAGGGCGACGTCGTCCTCGTCGACCTCCTCCTTCACCATCGGCTCCGCGGTCGGGGCGCCGTCCCGCTCGACCAGCTCGCGCTCGAGCGAGGGCACCTCGCCGTACCGGATCTCGGCCACGCGCCCGAGCTCGCCGAGCCGCTCGGCCCGCTCGGCCTCGATGCGGAGCTCGTCGATGCGGCGCTTGATCTGCGAGATGCGCTCGAGCGCCTCCTTCTCGGTCGCCCAGCGAGCCGCGAGCTCGTTCCGGCGCTCCCGTGCCTCGGCCAGCTCGCGCTCGACCGGCTCCCGGATCCGCGGGGCCTCCTTCGCCATCGCGGCGAGCTCGATCTCGAGCTGGCGGACGCGCCGGTCCGCCTCGTCCAGCTCCGTCGGCGAGGAGTCGATCTCCATGCGCAGGCGCGAGCCCGCCTCGTCGACGAGGTCGATCGCCTTGTCGGGCAGCTGGCGGTCGGCGATGTAGCGGTCGGAGAGCACGGCCGCGGCCACGAGCGCCGCGTCGCGGATCCGCACGCCGTGGTGGGCCTCGTAGCGCTCCTTGAGGCCGCGCAGGATCGCGATCG
>JACCZA010000364.1 GCA_013696185.1 Actinomycetota bacterium | reverse complement strand
CGCCGAGGGCGTCGCCGCGGGTCGTCACCACCGGCAGCCCGGCCCAGAGGCAGTCGAGCAGGCGCGTGCGGAACGCGAAGCGCGTCTCGACGTCGTCGAAGTGCGCCGACACGGCGACGGCGGGCCTGATCGCCCTCCTCCTGATCTCGGGGAGCCAGTTCACGCTCTTCGCCATGTGGTTCGACCATGGAGTCGAACAAGGACTTGCGCTGAGAGAAAGTCCGTTTGCGCCTCTTCTCGTGTTCGGCTGGCGGAGGCAGCGCGGGCTGAGCCGATAGAGCGGCCTGGCCTCGATCACGCCGGCAGAGCGGCGCAGCGGTCCCGGGACCCCTGCAGCGCCTCGTCCCGTACACATTGCGGTGCCAGCTCGACTGGTCGTTGTCCTCGTTGTCCTCGCCGTCCTCGCCGCCCTGCCGGTCGGGACGAGTGCGCGGTCAACGCCGGACGAACAGGGCAGGGGCCGCTGCCCTCGCCTCACGCCTGCAAAGCTTCGCTACCCGGCGAGGTTCTTCCCGCCGCGCCTCGCGGGCGCCTGGGTGCCGTTCGAGGCGCGACACTGCCTGTACCTCGTCCCCGCCGGGTCCGTGACGCCGCGGCCGATCTTCCACTCCTCCGGCGGACGGGCTCTCCGCGGCCCGGTCTGGGCGCCGAACGGTCGCTCGATCGCCGTCGCCGCGAAGGTCGGGGCGGGCTTCCAGGTGCTGCAGCTCTCCCCCACCGGGAGGATCGTCCGCCGCCTCGTCGGCCGTGACTTCGCGTTCACGCGCGAGGGCGCGCTCGTGTTCCAGCGAGGTGACCGCCTGCTCGTGCTCGAGGGTGGGCGGATCCGCCGCCTGGCCTCGAAGGCGGAGCTCGCAGCCGCCGCAGGCTTCCCAGCGAGCTTCTGGGGCGGCCTCCGGGGAGCCCAGGGTTACGGACGGGGCGGGGTCGCGATTCAGTGGTGGGGCGAGCGTCGGAGCGTGCTCCTTCTCGTCTCGAGGCGCGGCGTGGTGTCGCCTGCCACGCCGGTGTTTCGCGCCGGTGCGTACATGCCGGGTTACGCCTCCTGGTCGCCGGACGGGCGCGTGCTGCTGATTCCTTGGCAGCGCGTAGGACACATCCACTGCCTCGCTCGCTGGACCGCACTCCGCGGCTATCGATCGATCTTCTGCCGGAACCCGCACTTCGACACGATCGTCTGGCACCCCGACGGGGGCACAGCGATCCTGGACGACAGCCGGATCGTCGGACGCGACGGAGGTGTGCGGGCGCGCGTCGGCAAGCTCGGGCGAGCACTTGGCGTGCGGTGGCTCTCCGGCTAGGGAGCCCGCCGGCCGATCAGCACGAGATCGGGGCAGAGCGCGGTCGCCGAGCCCTTCGCGCGCAGGGACGCCTGCCCCGCTGCCCAGGCGGCCCGTCGCAGCATGCGCCTGGCACGGCCACCCGTCTGGACGGGTAACGGCACGAACAGCTCGAGCGGCTCCAGCTCCGCTCGCCGGAACGTGTCGCGAAGGGTGGCGTCCGTGAACTGGAGCAGGTGCTCGCGCGCGTCGTAGCTGTCCATCCGCTCGCCGAGGAGCCGCTTCGCGGTGCGGTGCTTGAGCGTGTTCCAGGCGACGTGCGGCACCTTGACGAGGACGACCCCGCCCGGGCGCAGCGCCGCCCGCGCGAGGCCGAGGAGGGCGACCGGATCCTGCACGTGCTCGAGCACGTCGAGGAACGTGACCGCGTCGAAGCCGCCTCCGACGTCGACCTCGCCGAAGTAGCCGCTGCGGACGTCGAGGCCCCGCGAGCGGGCGATCTCGGCGAGCACGGGTGACTGCTCGACGCCGACGAGCTCCCAGCCGCGCTCGACCGCCGCCCGCGCGAAGAAGCCCATGTGCGTGCCCACGTCGAGCAGCCGGCCCCCGCCTGAGGGCCGGTAGGGCTCGAGCCGGTCGAGGATCTCGGCGTAGTTCCTCACGCGCGTGTGCGGGAGCTCGCCCCGCAGGACGGGGTCGTACTTCGCGAGCAGCGTGTCCCGGTCGCCGCGGTAGTTCCACTCGGCGTGCACGATCCGCCGCCGGACGTACTGCATGCCGCAGCTCCGGCAGCGCGCGACGACGAGGCTCCACTCGACCGCCACGGTGCTGCTCTCCCGGGCTCCGCAGACGGGGCAGCCGACCTCCTCGACCTCCTCGTCGCCGTAGGCGCTCTTCCACGGCGCACTCGTCTGCGCGACCATCGCGAGCGGAGCGTACGGCCTCCGGCGGATGCGCCGGGCCGGACGCGCGGTTAAAGGTTCGTAAGGATCGACTGGGCTGCGCCGACGGCACGGCTACTATCGCGCCCGTGCCCACCGCCGTCGTCACGGGCGGGGCCGGCTTCCTCGGCTCACACCTCTGCGATTTCCTGCTCGAGCGCGACTACCGCGTGCTCTGCCTCGACAACCTCGATACGGGGTCGCTGCAGAACATCGAGCACATCCGCGGCGACGCGTTCACCTTCCGAAACCACGACCTGATCGACCGCATCGAGATCGCCGAGCCGGTCGACGTCGTCTTCCATCTCGCGAGCCCGGCGAGCCCGATCGACTACCTGCGCCTGCCGCTGCACACGCTCAAGGTCGGCTCCTACGGGACGCACAACGCGCTCGGCCTCGCGAAGTGGAAGCGGGCGCGCTTCCTGATCGCCTCGACGAGCGAGGTCTACGGCGATCCACAGGTGCACCCGCAGCCGGAGAGCTACTGGGGGAACGTCAACCCGATCGGGCCGCGCGGGGTCTACGACGAGGCCAAGCGCTACGCCGAGGCGCTCACGATGGCCTACCACCGTCAGCAGGGCGTCGACACGTGCATCGCGCGCATCTTCAATACTTACGGGCCCCGCATGCGGCCGAACGACGGTCGCGCGATCCCGACGTTCGTGCGCCAGGCGCTCGACAAGAAGCCGCTGACCGTCTTCGGCGACGGCTCCCAGACGCGCAGCTTCTGCTACGTCACCGATCTCATCCGCGGCCTCTACGCGCTCGCGATGAGCGATGAGCACCTGCCGGTCAACATCGGCAATCCCGAGGAGTTCACGCTGCTCGAGCTGGCCGAGGCCGTGCTGCGCGTGACGGACTCGGAGAGCGAGATCGTGTTCGAGGCGCTGCCGATCGACGACCCGAAGATCCGTCAGCCGGACATCACCCGGGCGAAGCAGGTATTGGGCTGGGAACCCGGAATCTCGCTCGAGGAAGGACTCCGACTGCTGTTCTCGACTAGTGAAAGGGAGATTGCCAGTGTCTAGACGCCTTGCCCCTCTGCTCGCTCTGATCGTCGTGGCTGCAGGGATCGCGGCCTCGTCCGCCTCGCCGTCGCCGCGACTCATGACGGGTATCTACGACGAGGCGCAGACGCTCTACGGCAACCCGGATCGCACGTTCCCGATCCTCGCGCAGCTGCGCACGCAGCTGATCCGGGTCAACCTCTACTGGGGACACCCGCAGTTCGGCGTCTCCAAGGCGCGCCCCCTGTACTTCCAGGATCCGGACGAGCCCGGCAAGTACGACTGGGGGATCTACGACCGGCTCGTGCTCTACGCGCAGCAGTACAACATCAGGGTGGTCTTCTCGATCGTCGGCACGCCGCGCTGGGCGAACGGCGGCAAGGGCTTCAACGTCCCGCCGACGAACGGCGCCGACCTGAAGCGCTTCGCCTACACGGCGGCGACACGCTATGTCGGCACGAAGGTGAACAACGACGGCATCACCTTGCCGAAGGTGCGCCACTGGGTCGCCTGGAACGAGCCGAACAACCCGAACTTCCTGAAGACGCAGTTCAAGCGCGTGGGTGCCGGCTACGTGATCCAGAGCGCGCGCGACTACGCGAAGATCTGCAACGCGGTCGTCACCGGCATCAAGTCGACCCTGATCCGGGACAACAAGGTCGCCTGCGGCGTCACCGGCCCGCGCGGCAACAACAACCCGAAGGCACCGCGCTCGTCGGTCTCGCCGCTCGCCTTCTTGCGCGCGATGAAGGCCGCCGGGGCGAAGGGCTTCGACGCCTACGCGCACCACCCGTACTCCGGCGGTGCGTCACAGGAGCCGACGAAGGCGCCGCCCCTCGTGAAGGGGAAGTTCGGCACCTCGGTCGAGCTCGGCAACATCGACGTGCTGATCGCGGAGCTGACGCGGCTCTACGGGCGCAAGCCGCTCTGGATCACCGAGTACGCCTACCAGACCAACCCGCCGGACCGCGTCTTCGGCGTCTCGAACACGCTGCAGGCGAAGTACCTGACGCAGGCGTTCGTGCTCGCCCGGAAGCATCCGCGGATCGACATGATGCTCTGGTTCCTGATCCGCGACGAGAACTTCCTCGACGGCTGGCAGTCGGGCTTCTTCACGGCCACGGGCAAGAAGAAGCCGAGCTTCAATGCCTTCCGGAACCTGAACGCCGCGTTCCGGGCGCTGAACAAGCGGTAGAACTCTCGGTGCTGGGCGGCGGCTCGCCCCGTCGCCCAGCACTCCTTCCTCTCAGGCGCGGGCGCCGGGCTCGTCCCGGCCACGCGTCTCGAGCAGCGAGCGGTAGAGGCGATCGACGTCCTCGACCAGGCGGGCGACGCCGTAGCGAGGCAGCACGCGCTGCCTGCCGGCTGTACCCATCCGCTCGCAGAGCGCGGCGTCGGAGGCGAGCCGGGCCAGGCGCTCGGCGAGCGCCTCGATGTCGCCGACCTCGACCAGGAAGCCGTCCTCGCCGTCGCGGATGACGTCGGGCACGCCGCCGACCCGCGTCGCCACGACCGGGCGGCCGGACGCCAGCGCCTCGATCGCGCTGACCGGCGTCCCCTCGTTCGCGGAGGGCAGGATCACGACGTCGACTGCCGCGTACCAGGGAGCGATGCGCTGCTGGTAGCCGAGGTAGAGGCAGTGCCTTGCGATGCCGAGCCGGTGCGCGTGCTCCTCCACCTCGTCTCGGCCCGGCCCGTCGCCGATCATGCAGAGGCAGGCGTCCACGCCCAGCTCTCGCAGGCGCTTGAGCGCGAGCAGGACGTCGTCAGTGCGCTTGACTCCGGTCATGCGGCCGATCCAGCCGACGGCGAAGCGCCCGGGCGGGATACCGAGCAGCCGCCGGGTCGACTCCCGCTCCTCGGGCGCGGCCCGGACGCGCTGCTCGAGCTCGATCCCGAGCCTGACGACCGCGAACTTCTCCGGTGCCGCGACACCGAGCTCGACGAGGTCGTCGCGCACCTGCGGGCTGACCGCGACGAGGGCGTCCGTGACGCGCGCCAGGCGCCGCTCGAGCAGCCGGAAGCCCGAGCTCGCCACACGGCCGAAGTAGCCCCGCAGGACGTGGCCGTGGAAGGTGTGGACGATGATCGGGCGCGGCCTGCCGCCGGCGAGCAGGGCGGCCGTCCGGCCGACTGCCCCGGCCTTCGCGGTGTGCGTGTGGATCACGTGCGGCCGCTCGCGCCGGATCAGGCGCGCGAGGCGGATCGTCGCTATCGCGTCCCTGAAGGGCGAGATGTCGCGGTGCAGCTGCGCGAGCGAGACGACGGCGACGCCCTGCTCGGCGGCGACGAAGTCCATCGAGCTCTCCCCCCGCGCGAGGCCGCCGGCGACGAGCGTCGTCGAGTAGCCGCGTCGCTCCAGGCCGGCCGTCAGGTAGGCGACGTGGAGCGCGGGGCCGCCCATGTTCAGGCGGGCGATCACGCGCAGGACCCGGATCGGGGCGCGGCGCTCGCCGCGCACGCCGTCAGCCTGCACGTGCGAGGCCCGAGACGAAGGCCTCGGAGACGAGCCTGAGCCCCTCCTGCAGGTCGACGCGCGGCTCGTAGCCGAGCAGCCGGCGCGCCTCGCCGACGTCCGCCCACGAGTCGCGGATGTCGCCGGCCCGCGTCGGCAGGTACCGCTTCTCGACGGGCCGGTCGAGGACGGCGCCGATCAGGTCGGCGATCTCGTTCACGCTCACCGGGGTTCCCGTGGCGATGTTGAAGACGAGACCGTTGATGCCCTCCACCTCGGCGGCGAGCAGGTTGGCCTCGACCACGTTCGCGACGTAGGTGAAGTCGCGCAGCTGACCGCCGTCGCCGTAGATCGTGACCGGCTCGCCCGCGATCACCGCCGCCAGGAAGCGCGGTACCGCTGCCGCGTACTCCGACGAGGGGTCCTGCCGGGGGCCGAAGACGTTGAAGTAGCGCAGGCACACGGTCTCGAGCCCGCCGTAGACGCGGCTGAAGCTGACGCAGTAGCGCTCGGCGGCGAGCTTCGCGACGGCGTAGGGGGCGATCGGGTCGGTCGGCGCCGACTCCACGCGCGGGAGGCTGCCCGAGCTGCCGTAGACCGACGAGGAGGAGGCGAAGACGATGCGGCGGACTCCCTCGTCGCGGGCGGCGAGGAGGACGTTGAGCGTCCCCTCCACGTTGACGGCGCTCGTCGTCAGCGGATCCTGCACCGAGCGCGGAACCGACGGCAGCGCGCCCTGGTGGAAGACCACCTCCACGCCGCGGATCGCCGCGTGCACGCGCTCGTAGCTGCGCAGCTCGCCCTCGACCACCTCGACCTCGTCGGCGAGCCCGGCGAGGTTCGCGCGCAGGCCGGTCGAGAAGTTGTCGAGGATGCGCACCTCGTCACCTCGCTCGAGCAGTCCGCCGACGAGGTTCGAGCCGATGAAGCCGGCACCGCCCGTGACGAGCACGCGGCGGCTCAGAGCGGCACCTCCGCGACGACGTGGTAGTTGGCGTGGATCGTCCCGGGGCCCGGCTCCCGCAGCACGCGCGCGCGGCCGTCGATCGCCTGTGCGCCGCGGTTCAGTCCCGTCACGAGCAGGCGTCCGAGCGGCTCGACGCGTGCTCTACGGGCGACCTGCTCGGTGTAGTTCGAGACCAGCATGCCGAGACAGGCAGCCGTGCCGCTCGGGGCGTGGACCGTGACGCCCGCCCAGTCGGCATGTCGGACGAAGAGCCGCTGCAGACCGGCGTGCGTCCAGCGCCAGAGGTCATCCGGCGAGGGATGGTACACCTGCACTCCGTGGGTGGAGGCGAGCACGCGGCCGCCCGGGGCGGTCACCCGCCGCAGCTCCGAGACGGCCGCCGCAGGGTCGTCGCAGTGCTCGAGCACCTGCGTGCAGAGGACGAGCTCGAAGCTGCCGTCGGGCACCGGCAGCGCCTCGACCGGCCCGTGGACGTCCGCCATCGGGTTCTCGACGACGTCGACCCCGACGTACCGGCTCGCGTGCTCGGCGAAGAAGGGGTAGTACGGCTTCACCCCGCAACCGACGTCGAGCACGCGCACGCCCTCGGGCCATCGCTCGGCCGCGCGCGCCGCCTCGTCCCGGAGCCAGCGGGCGAGTGCGGATCGGACGACGTACGTCGCGGAGCCCGCCGGCACGTGCCTGCGGTCGGCGCCGGGCCAGTCGGAGAGGTCGCTGCCGCTCACCCCGCGTGCACGCCGACGGTCGAGCGCTCGAGCCCGCTCCGGCGGGCGGCGGGCGGGGGCACGAGCGACGGTGCGAGCGCGGCGACGCCGAGCGTGATCCAGAAGATCGCGGCGAGCGGGATCCCTCCGAAGAGCGCTGCGCCGGCCAGGCCCCCGACGAGGGCGCCCACCCACGCGGCCGGCAGGTACGCGGCCGGCTCGTCGGGGTCGCCTCTCGGCCAGTCCCGCCCGGCCGCCCACGTGGCGGTGGCCGCGACGCCCACGAGTACGAGGAAGAGCAGCGCTCCGAGGATGCCGAGCTCGTAGAGCACCTGGTCGTAGGTCTGCTGGGGGATGAAGCCCTCCGTCCTCGACGGAAAGTAGCGCGGCGGCTGGTCGGAGAAGCGCGCGCGGGCATCGGGCAGGTAGCGGGCGTACTCCGAGGGCGGGAGGCGGCCGTACCAGCCCGTCCCGAGCACGGGGTTGTCGAGGAAGACGCGCCCGCCGACGTAGGCGTAGATCAGGCGCTGGCTCCAGCCCGCCGCGTTCTCGTCCTGCACCTCCGACCGCTCCGACACGCCGAGGTAGCGCGCGAACGCGGCGAGATCACCTGAGCGCAGCGCCAGCGCACCCACCGTCACGACGAGCGCCGTCGCGACGGTGAGCGTCACGGCGCGACGCGTGGCGGCGCCGCGCGCGACGGCGAGGCCCAGGATCGCCGCGATCCCGAGGTAGAGGCCGAGGAGACCCGCGAGCGCCGCTCCGAGGACGAGCCCGAGCGCCCCCGCGACACCCGCGACGACGGCGAGTCCCCGCAAGCGCCGGCGAGGGGCGAAGAGGGTGGCGAGCGCGAAGGTGAGGGCGAGGTTGGACAGGGAGGCCAGGCCGTGCTCGCCGAGGAACGAGGGCTGCCTGCCGCCGGGGGACGCGGGCTCGAGCGGCGGGACGTCGAAGAACGCGAGCAGCGCGTAGCCGACGGCCACCGTCTCGACCGCGACGATCACCCCGACGAAGAGCCAGAGCTGCACGCGGCGCTGGATGAAGAGCACGGCGCCCAGTCCGATCAGGCCGTACTCGAGCAGCTTCGTCGCGGCCACGACGGCCTCGCCGCCGTTCGCCGCCGACGAGGCGAGCAGCCAGCCGGAGAAGGCGGCGGCGGCGAACGTGACGGCGCGCGTCGGGCGGGGCAGGCTGCCGCCCCCGAGCAGGCGCCAGACGACGCACGCGGCCAGCGCCGCGAAGGCGGCATCCGCGGGGACGAGGGAGACCTTGGTGCCCGCGAAGCCGGCCGTGAAAGCCGGCTGGTCGGCCGCCCGGACGAGGCCGAGGGCGACTGCGGCGGAGAAGACGAGGAAGGGGAGATCCCGCGCCGGCCGCCAGAGGTCTTCGTGGCGGAGGGAGGTCATGGGGCGGCCCTATACTACGCGGGCGTATGTGACGGACCGGCTGTTCCGGGCCGTTCCCTTCCCCATGCGCGTCGCCCTCCTTCCCGGTATCTGGCCGCCCGACGTCGGCGGCCCCGCCACGCACGCGCCGGACTTCGCCCGCTTCCTCGTCGGACGCGGCCACACCGTCTCGGTGGTGACGATGGCCGACGGCGAGCCGACCGAGCGACCGTGCCCCGTCGAGACGATCTCGCGGCGGCGGCCCTTCCCGATCCGCTACGGCCTGCTGACCGCTGCCGCCACGCGCGCCGCGCGCTCGGCGGACGTGGTCTACGCGACAGCCACCTACGCCGCCGCCGCCACGGCTGCCGCCGCGGCACGCAGACCGCTCGTGGCGAAGCTCGTCTCCGACCCGGCCTACGAGCGCGCACGCCGCTACGGGCTCGCGGCCGGAACGCTCGAGGAGTTCCAGCTCCCCGGCGGCGGTGTCGCCGTACAGGCGCTCCGGCGGGCGCGCACGCGTGCGCTTCGCCGCGCCGGCGCGATCGTCGTCCCGAGCGAGTACCTGGCGGCGATCGCGCGCGGCTGGGGTCTCGAGGAGGATCGGCTGAGCGTGGTCCCGAACCCGGCTCCGCCCATCGAGGCCGGGCTCGCGGCGGACGCGCAGGCGAACGGGCGCTTCGTCTTCGCCGGGCGGCTGACGCGCCAGAAGGCACTCGGCACGGCGCTCGAGGCGCTCGTCCGGGTGCCCGCGGCGTCGCTCCTCGTGATCGGGGAGGGGCCCGAGCGCGCCGAGCTCGAGGCCCGGAGCCGCGCCCTCGGCCTCGAGCGCCGCGTCGAGTTCACCGGCGGCCTGCCGCGCGACGGAGTGCTCGCGGCCCTCGCCCGGGCGCGGGCGGCAGTGCTCTCGAGCGACTGGGAGAACTTCCCGCACGCGGTCGTCGAGGCGCTCGCAGTGGGCACGCCGGTCGTCGCGACGGCGGTCGGAGGCGTCCCGGAGGTCGTGCGCGACGGCGAGAACGGCCTGCTCGTCCCGGCCGGCTCGCCCGAGGCGCTCGCCCGCGCGCTGGCCCGCCTGCTCGAGGAGCCGGGCCTGAGAGGGCGGCTCGCCGCCGGCTCGAGACCGTCGGTCGCCGAGCTCGGACGCGACCGCGTCTACGGGCGCCTCGAGGGGCTCCTCCTGCGCGAGGCGCGCGGATGAGCGCCCCGAACGGCAACGGCGCCCCGCCCCGTCCGCGCGTCCTCCTCGTCGGTCGCACGCGCTACCGGCTGCCGCTTCCCGACTGGCTGGCGAAGAAGTTCGACGCGCTCGTCCGCCAGCTCGACTACCGCGTGCTCGCATCGGCCGAGCCCGGCAGCCCGTGCGAGGACGAGCGCTTCCGCCTGGTGCCCGCGAGCCGCTCGCGCCTGCTCGACGGCGTCCTCTTCTACGTGCGCCTGCCGGCCACGATCCGGCGCCAGATCCGCGAGTTCCGGCCCGAGGCGATCCTGGCCGAGAGCCCCTATACGGGCGCGGCCGCGCTGCTCGCGCGCGCGTTCCTGCGCCCGGCGCCCCGCATCGTCGTCGAGGTGCACGGCGACTGGCGCACCGCCACCCGGCTCTACGGCTCGCCGCGGCGCAGGCTGCTCAACCCGCTCGCCGACTGGATCAGCAGGATCGCGCTGCGCCGTGGCGACGCCGTCCGGGCGGTCTCGCCCTATACGGGCGGGCTCGTCGAGGACGTGCGCGGCATCCCGGTGACCGCGAGCTTTCCCACCTACACCGACCTCTCGGCCTTCGCGGACCGTCCGCCGGCGCCGCTGCCCGAGCGGCCGCGGGCGCTCTTCGTCGGCGTGCTCGAGTACTACAAGAGCATCGACACCCTGACGGCCGCGTGGCGGCGCGTCGCCGCCGAGCTGCCCGAGGCCGAGCTCGTGGTCGTCGGCCACGGCACGCGCCGCGCGCTCGTCGAGCAACTCGTCGCCGACCTGCCCGGCCGGGTCGAGTGGATCGAGCGGCTGCCGCCGGAGGGGATCGCCGAGCAGCTCGACCGGGCCACGATCTTCGTCCTGCCGTCTCGCTCCGAGGGCCTCCCGCGCGTGCTCCTCGAGGCGTTCGCGCGGGGTCGGGGCGCGATCGGCGGTCGGGCGGGCGGCATTCCGGAGCTCGTGCTCGACGGGCAGACCGGCCTGCTCGTCGACCCGGAGGACGCAGCCGGGCTCGCGCGTGCACTCGTGCGCACGCTCTCCGACCGGGCGCTCGCCGAGCGCTTCGGGGCTGCCGCGCACGAGCTCTACGCGACGGTGCACACGACGCCGATGGACTACGCGACCCGCGTACGCGGGCTCGTCGAGGCGTGCCTGCGGGACGCCGG
>JACCZA010000318.1 GCA_013696185.1 Actinomycetota bacterium | reverse complement strand
GAGACCGGCACGGCCTGAGCGCGCGCGGGCGGTAGGGCGCGAGTGCCGCGCTACCGGTGGACGATCCTCGCCGTCGGTACGGGCGCACAGACCGCGTTCTCCGCGGTCCTGCTGGGACTGCCGGTGCTCGCTCCCGAGTTGCGTGACCACTTCGGCCTCTCTCTGCGCCAGGTGGCGCTCCTGCTGGCTGCGCAGATCGCCGGCAGCACGGCGACGACCGTCCCGTGGGGCCTCCTCGCCGATCGGCTGGGCGAGCGCCGCGTGATCGCGGTCGGCCTCGGCACCTCCTCGCTCGCGCTCGTGCTGGCGGCGGCTGCCGGCTCGTTCGGGGTACTGCTGGCGGCGCTCGCCGTTGCGGGAGCGTTGGGCGCTGCCGTGCAGTCGGCGAGCGGCAGAGCCGTGATGGGCTGGTTCGACCCCGCCGAGCGCGGCCTCGCCCTCGGCGTCCGGCAGACCGCCATTCCCGCCGGCGGCTTCCTGGCGGCGGTCGTGCTTCCTCCCGTCGTCTCGGCGGGTGGACTCGCCGCGGCGTTCCTCGCGTTCGCGGGCGCGGCGGCGCTCGGCGCCCTGGCCTCGGCGCTCTGGCTGCGCGACCCGCCGGCGGAGAGCGGCCCGCCACCCGCCGGTCGCAGTGCACTCCGCGACCGGCGGATCTGGAGGCTCGCGGTCGGCAGCAGCTTCCTCCTCTTCGCCCAGACCGGGCTGATCGGCTTCCTCGTCCTCTACCTGCACGACGAGCGCGGTCTGTCCCCGGGTCTCGCCGCGGCGAGCTTCGCCGGGGTCAACGTCGTCGGCGGGGCGCTCAGGATCGGCCTCGGCGCCTGGTCGGACCGGCTCGCGCGCCGCATCGCGCCGCTGCGCCGCGTCGGCGTCGCACTGGCCGGGGCGCTCGCGCTGGCGGTCCTCGCGACGGGTGCGCGCAACGCGCTGCTCCTGCCGCCGTTGCTCGTGGCCGCCACCCTGTCGATCAGCTGGAACGGCTTGTCCTACGCGGCGACGGCCGAGCTGGCCGGGCGGGGCAGAAGCGGGGGAGCGCTCGGACTGCAGCAGTCGATTCTCGGCGCGGTCGCCGTCCTCGGGCCGCTCGCCTTCGCCGCCGCCGTCTCCGCAGCCTCGTGGCGCGCCGGCTTCGCGCTCCTCGCGCTCGCTCCGCTCGGCGGCTGGCTCCTGCTCGCACCGCTCGCGGCGGCCGAGGAGCGGGCGAGCAGGGAGCCGAGCCCGGCGCTCGCCGCAGGCCCGGAGCCCGAGCTGCCGCTGTAGTACGGGGGCGCTCAGCGGGGCACGAACTCGAAGACCGTCGTGCCGAGCAGGCTGTTCGGCACGACGTCGAAGCTGCAGACGCCGTTCCGCGGCTGCGCCTCGAGCTCCCCCGACCAGGGAGGCGCGCCTGGCTCGAAGAAGAGCGTGCGCAGGTGGCTGCCGTTGCGCACCAGCTCGACCTGGGTCGCCGCCTTCGGCAGGAGCGTCAGCCGCAGCACGCCCGGCTCGCAGCCGTACACCGTCAGGCGCGCGGCGGCCGAGACGTCGCCGTTCGCGGCGAGCCCCGTCGTCCAAGTCCACACCCGCAGGGGCTGGTCGACGCGCCAGAGCACGAGCCCGCGCTGGTTGATCCCCTCCTGCACCGTCTCGGCCAGGCGCTCGCCCCGGAAGCTGAACGCCGTCGAGGCGACGACGTAGGGCGGGCTCGCCGAGGCGAGCCGTCCGTCGGGCCGCGGGCTGACCGTCTCCTGCGGCAGCGGGCCCGGCACGGAGCTGCCGCGCAGGGTGTAGACGCGCTCGAGCCGACGGTTCCAGAAGACCTGCTCCCAGACCGCGGGCCAGTAGGCCTCGCCGTCGTAGAGGTAGGCAGCACCCGCCTCGATGCGCCGATCGATCCAGCGGCGCTCGGGGCCGACGAGCTGGGCCTGGTTCTTGGCGGCCCGGGCGACGATCTCGTCGCCGGCCTGGACGGAGGCGACACCGAGCCCGAGCGCGAGGAGCGCCGGGAGCACGAGCGTGAGGCGGCGGGGGAGGAGTGCGAAGAGCGCGAGCACGGCGGCCGCCGCTCCCCGGACGACGAGCTCGAGATCGAGGCCGGGCCGCTCGACGGCGAGCCGGTGCAGCGGGATCAGGGTGAAGGCGTCGGGCGCCGCGTACTCGTCCACGAGCCGCTCGAGCGGGACGCTCAGGACGAGCGCCGCCGCTCCGAGAGCGACGATGCCGGTGACGAGACGCGGACGGGGGGCCCCCCGGTCGAGCCAGAGCGCGAGCGCGAGGAAGAGGAGCGGCGCGAGCGAGAGCAGGTCGCGCTCCGCGAGGCGCCCCACGTAGCGCGAGGCGAACACCCCCACCTCGACGACGAGCCAGGCGACGGTGGCGAGGGCGACGGCGAGGAAGGCGCGCGCCGGCTCGGACGGGTCGACCCGTCGCACGGCCGCCACGACGAGGAGCGCGAGCGCGCAGGCCGGGACGATGCCCGTGAAGAGCACTGTGTGGCCCGCGTGGTAGAGGACGTAGCGGGCGGCCGCCCCCGCCGCGTAGTCCGCCTCTCCGACCGACTGGTAGCCGCCGAGGAGCTTGCTCCACGGGCCACCGCCCCGGAGCTGCCAGCCGGCCCAGGCGAGCGTGAGCGCCGCGAGCCCGGCGAGCAGCGGCACGAGTCGTCGAGGCGTCTGGAGGCTGCGGTCGAGGAGCGCCTTCAGGCAGATCGCGCTCAGTAGCACCGGCACGAGGACGAGCGCCTGCAGCCGCGTCGCGACGGCCGCCCCGAGCGTGAGCACGACGAGCGCCTGCGCGGCGAGGGTCGGGCGGACGAGCGCCCGGGAGAGCGTCCACGCCGCCAGCACGCCGACCGGGAGGTAGAGCACCTCGCTCATGATCAGACCCGCGTAGGCGAGGCCGGGGAGGAGGAGTGTCAGGGCGGCGGCCACGAGCGCCCAGCGCCGCGCCATCAGCGTGCGTCCCCACAGGTACACGGGAACCGCCGTCAGCGAGACGACGAGCGCCTGCAGCGGCCGCAGCAGGGCGTAGCCCCGCTCGAGGTCGTCGAGGCCGAGCGGCAGGCCGACGAGGGCCGGGTAGAGGAGGCTGTAGAACGGGGTCGGCCCGCCGAGCACCTCGAGCTCGCCCGAGCGGTAGAGCGCCTGGCCGAGCAGGCCGTAGACGAGCTCGTCCACGATCCACGGCACGGCGATCGCGCGCGCGTCGAGCGCCCGGAGGACGGCGGAGCCGGCGACGAGCGCTGTCAGCGCGAGCGGGGCGGAGAGCGGGCGGAGCTTCGCCACGGCCGCAGGCATCCTCGCAAACCGGGCGCGCGGCGGCCCCGCGCGGGGCGCCGTCCGACGGCCCCTCTAGCGTCGCCCGCGCCACGCACCCCTTTAATCCGGTCCGGCGAGGCCGGGAAGGAGTCCCCGATGGAGCGCACCGCCAAGCGACGGCCCCCGACCCTGCCCGCGTCCTGAGCACCGCGCAGGCAACACCGCCGCGGCTCCTCCTCGACGCGGAGGCGATCGCGCGGACGCTCTCGCGCATGGCGCACGAGCTGATCGAGCGCGGCGGCGACCTCGACTCGCTCGCGCTCGTCGGCATCCACACGCGCGGGGTGCCGCTCGCGCACCGCCTCCGCCGCCTGGTCGCCGAGCGCGCAGGCGTCGAGTGCCCGACGGGCTCGGTCGACATCACCTTCTCGAGGGACGACGTCTCCGTCCGGGACGGGGAGCCGCCCCGGCGCGCCCAGCCGCTCGTCCGCGCGACGCAGCTCGACTTCCCGCTCGAGGGGCGCACGTGCGTGCTCGTGGACGACGTGCTCTACACCGGCCGCACGATCCGCGCAGGCATCGAGACGCTCTTCGCCTACGGGCGCCCGGCGCGCGTGCAGCTCGCCGTCCTCGTCGATCGCGGCCACCGGGAGCTGCCGATCCGCCCGGACTACGTGGGCAAGAACCTGCCCACAGCCCGCGGCGAGCGCATCCAGCTGGAGCTCGTGGAGGTCGACGAGACCGACCGCATCCTCCTCGTCCCCGCGTCCGCGGAGCCCTCCTCTGACTGACCTCCGCATCGTGCGGGAGGAGCTTCTCCCGCCTGCGCCGGTCCTGCCCTCGCGACGGCACCTGCTCTCGATCGGCGATCTCACGGCCCTCGACGTCGAGCGGCTGCTCGACACGGCCCGGAGCTTCGAGCTCTCGCTCGAGCGTGAGGTGAAGAAGCTGCCCACGCTGCGGGGCCGCACCGTCGTGAACGTCTTCTACGAGTCCTCGACGCGCACGTCGGCGAGCTTCGAGCTCGCGGCGAAGCGCCTCTCCGCCGACACGCTGTCGATCAGGGCGGCGGGCTCCTCGGTCGACAAGGGCGAGTCGCTGAAGGACACGGCGCTGACGCTCGGGGCCTACGAGCCGGACGTGATCGTGATCCGGCACCCGCAGATCGGCGCGCCGCACCTCGTCGCACGCCTCACGCGGGCTCGGATCGTGAACGCGGGGGACGGCACGCACCAGCATCCGACCCAGGCGCTGCTCGACCTGCACGCGCTGCGGGGCGCCTTCGGCAGGCTCGAGGGGCTGCACGTCGCGATCGTCGGCGACGTCTCCCACTCCCGGGTCGCGCGCTCGCTCGTCCAGGCGCTCGCGCTCGTCGGGGCCCACGTCACGCTCGTGGGGCCGGCCACGTTGATCCCGCGCGGGATCGAGGCGCTCGGCTGCGAGATCGCGCACGAGATCGAGGCGATCGGCGCCGCCGACGTCGTCTACGTGCTGCGGCTCCAGCACGAGCGGATGCAGGCGGGAGCGAGCTTCGTGCCGAGCCTGCGCGAGTACACCGCGCGCTGGGGGATCACGCCCGCACGGCTGCGGCCCGGTCAGCGGGTGATGCACCCGGGGCCGATGAACCGCGGTGTCGAGATCGACCCGCGGGTCGCGGATGCTCCCGACGCGCTGATCGAGGCACAGGTGCGCGCGGGACTCGTCGTGCGCATGGCCGTGCTCTACGACCTGCTGACGACGAGCCCCGCCGGTGTGCGCGAGGCTTCGGCGGCGGAGGTCGCCTGATGCTCGTCGCGCGGCCGGGACCCGGGGCGGACCTCGTCGTCCGCGGCGCGCGCGTGCTCGATCCGGTCGAGCGCATCGACGCCGTCCTCGACGTCGTGGTCGACGGCGGCGTGATCAGCGCCCTCGAGCCGCCGGGTGCTCGCCTCGACAACGGCCACCGCTCGATCGACGGCCGGGGGCTCGTGCTCGCCCCCGCCTTCGTCGATCCGCACGTCCACCTGCGCACGCCCGGGCGCGAGGACGAGGAGACGATCGCCTCCGGCACGCGCGCCGCCGCCGCGGGCGGCTTCTGCGCGATCCTCGCGATGCCGAACACGGACCCGGTCGTCGACTCGGCCGCCGTCCTCGGGGCCCTCGTCGAGACGGCACGTGCGGAGGCAGTGATCCCGGTCGGGCACCTCGCCGCGATCACGCGCGGTCAGGAGGGGGCGCAGCTCGCAGAGCTCGGCGAGCTCGCCGACGGCGGCGCCGTCGGGTTCAGCGACGACGGCCGGCCCGTCGTCTCTGCAGGCCTCTTGCGGCGGGCGCTCCAGTACGCCGCGGCGACGGGGCGCCGGCTTGCGCTGCACTGCGAGGAGCCGTCGCTCTCGCGGGACGGGCAGGTGCACGAGGGGACGGTCTCGGCCGAGCTCGGCTTCGCCCCGTATCCGTCGGTGGCGGAGAGCCTGATGGTCGAGCGCGACCTCGCCCTCGCGGCCTACGAGGGACAGCCGCTGCACCTGCTGCACCTCTCCGCCCGAGGGTCCGTGGAGGCGCTCCGCGCGGCGCAGGAGCGAGGGGTGGAGGCGAGCGCCGAGGTGACGCCGCACCACCTCTGCCTGACCGACGAGGCGGTGCGCACGCTCGACCCGAACCGCAAGATGAACCCGCCGCTCCGCGCGGAGGCCGACCGCGCCGCGCTGCTCGAGGCCCTGCGCGACGGCACGATCAGCTCGATCGCCTCCGACCACGCACCGCACGCGCGCCACGAGAAGGAGGTGCCCTTCGAGGCCGCGCCCTTCGGGGTGACGGGCCTCGAGACCGCCTTCGCCGCCCTCTACACCGCCCTCGTCGAGCCGGGACTGCTCGCGCTCGAGACCCTGCTCGAGCGGCTCTCCCACGGGCCGGCCCGGGTCTACGGGCTCGAGCCGCCGCGGGTGGCGCCCGGAGCCCGCGCGAACCTCGTCCTGCTCGACCTGGAGCGGCGGTGGCGCGTCGAGGAGCGCGGCTTCCGCTCGCTCTCGGCGAACTCGTGGCTGCTCGGCGAGTCGCTGCGCGGCGCGGTGCGGCTGACGGTCGCCGACGGCAGGGTCGCGTTCCCGGGATGAGAGGCCTCCTCGTGCTCGAGGACGGCACGGTCTTCCGGGGCGAGTCGGTCGGGGCCGAGGGCTGCGCCTTCGGCGAGGCGGTCTTCACGACCGCCATGACCGGCTACCAGGAGGTGGTCACCGATCCGAGCTACAGCGAGCAGCTCGTCACCTTCACGGCGCCGATGGTCGGCGTCTACGGCGTCGCGCCGGGCAGGTGCCAGTCGGATCACCCCCATGCCCGGGCGGTGTGCATGCGCGAGGCGCGGGGGCCGGGGTGGACGGCGTGGCTGCGGGAGCGCGGCGTCGTCGCCCTCTCGGGCATCGACACGCGCTCGGTCGTGCTCCACCTGCGCGACCGCGGCGCGATGCGGGCGGTCGCAGTCGGAGGGGACGCCTCCGTGGCGGAGAGCCTCGCCGCCGTCCGGGGGGAGCCGGCGATGGCGGGACGGGCGCTCGTCGCCGAGGTCTCGCCGCGGAGCCCCTCCGTCGTCGCCGCGGAGGGAGCGCCCCGGATCGCCGTGCTCGACCTCGGCTGCAAGCGCTCGATCCTCGACCGGCTCGTGCACGCCGGCGCCGCGGTGACCGCCTTCCCGCACGGCACCGACGCGGACTCGCTCGCCGCCCACGACGGCGTCCTCCTCTCGAACGGCCCGGGCGACCCCGAGCCGCTGCGCGAGGAGACGGCGGTCGTGGCGGAGCTCCTCGGGCGCGTGCCCGTCCTCGGGATCTGCCTCGGCCACCAGCTGCTCGCGCGGGCGACCGGCCACGAGACCTACAAGCTCCGCTTCGGCCATCGCGGCGCCAACCACCCGGTCGCCGAGCGCGCCACCGGCCGCGTCCTCGTGACGAGCCAGAACCACGGCTTCGCCGTCGCGCCGGGCGAGGGCCGGGAGGTGACGCACGTCTCGCTCTACGACGGCACCGTCGAGGCGCTCGACTTCCCGGAGCTCGGCGCGCGCTCCGTGCAGTTCCACCCCGAGGCCGGCCCCGGGCCCCACGACGCCTGGCCGCTGATCGAGCGCTGGGTCGAGGAGGTGCGCGAGCATGCCGCGGCGGGCTGACCTCGCGTCCGTCTGCGTGATCGGCTCGGGGCCGATCGTGATCGGCCAGGCGTGCGAGTTCGACTACGCGGGCTGCCAGGCGCTCAAGGTGCTCCGCGAGGAGGGCCTGCGCACGGTCGTCGTCAACTCCAACCCCGCCACGATCATGACCGACCCGGGGTTCGCCGACCGGACGTACGTCGAGCCGCTCGACCTCGAGGGCGTGACGGAGGTGCTGCGGCGCGAGCGCCCCGATGCGCTGCTGCCGACGCTCGGCGGCCAGACCGCCCTCAACCTCGCCCTCGAGCTCGGCGCGGCGGGGGTGCTCGACGAGCTCGGCGTCGAGCTGATCGGCGCGGGGCTCGAGGCGATCCGTCGGGCGGAGGACCGCGAGTCGTTCCGCGCGACGATGCGGGGGATCGGCCTGCGCGTGCCGGAGTCGCGCATCATGACGAGCCTCGCCGGGCTGGACGACGTGGCCCTGCCCGCCGTGATCCGGCCGGCCTTCACGCTCGGCGGCCACGGCGGGGGCTTCGCCGAGACCCGCGCCGAGCTCGCCCTGCGGGTCGAGACCGGCCTGCGCGAGAGCCCGATCGGCCAGGTGCTCGTCGAGGAGTCCGTCCGCGGCTGGGACGAGTTCGAGCTCGAGGTCGTGCGCGACGCGAAGGACAACGTGGTGATCGTCTGCTCGATCGAGAACCTCGACCCGATGGGCGTGCACACGGGCGACTCGGTCACGGTGGCGCCGCAGCTGACCCTCTCGGACGAGGCCTACCAGGAGCTGCGCGACGCCGCCATCGCCGCCATCCGGGCGGTCGGTGTCGAGACGGGGGGCTCGAACGTGCAGTTCGCCCGCGAGCGCGAAACCGGCGAGCTGCGGGTGATCGAGCTCAACCCGCGCGTCTCGCGCTCCTCGGCCCTCGCCTCGAAGGCCACCGGCTACCCGATCGCCAAGGTCGCGACCAGGCTCGCGCTCGGCTACTCCCTCGACGAGATCCCGAACGACTTGACCGGCACGACCCCCGCCAGCTTCGAGCCCTCGCTCGACTACGTCGTCGTCAAGTTCCCGCGCTTCGCCTTCGAGAAGTTCCCGGGCGCCGACCGCACGCTCGGCACCCAGATGAAGTCCGTCGGCGAGGCGATGGGCATCGGGCGCAGCTTCACCGAGGCCTTCCTGAAGGCGATGCGCTCGCGCGAGCTCGACGGCGGGCCGACGCCGTGGCGCGACCTCGACGACCTGCCCGCCGGCCTGCACCCGTGGTTCCGGGGCGAGCTGGCGATGGCGCGCCTCGCGCTCGCGGGCGTCGCGTCGGCCGGCGACCTCGTGGCCGACGACTGGCTCCGTCTCAAGCGGCTCGGCTGGTCCGACGCGGACCTCGCCGCTCGCCTGGGCACGATCGAGCACGACGTGCGGGCGCGCCGGCTCTCCTGCGGCGTGCGGCCCGCGTTCCGCCGCGTCGACTCCTGCGCGGGCGAGGTCGAGGCTCGCTCGAGCCTCCTCTACTCCACGTGGGGCGAGGCCGACGAGGCCGAGCCCGGCTCGAACCGCCCGCGCGTGGTCATCCTCGGCTCCGGCCCGAACCGGATCGGGCAGGGGATCGAGTTCGACTACTGCTGCGTCCATGCGGCGCGAAGCTTTCGGGAGCTCGGCTACGAGACCGTGCTCGTGAACTGCAATCCCGAGACCGTCTCGACCGACTACGACACCTCCGACCGGCTCTATCTCGAACCGCTCTGCGTCGAGGAGGTGCTCGCCGTGTGCGAGCGCGAGCGCCCCGTCGGCATCGTCGGCCAGTTCGGCGGGCAGACGCCGCTCCGTCTCGCGCCCGCGCTCGAGGCCGCCGGGTACCACGTGCTCGGCACGCCGATCGACGCGCTCGACCTGGCCGAGGACCGGGCGCGCTTCGCAGGGCTGCTGCGCGAGCTCGTCGTCCGCTGCCCGGAGTGGGGCATCGCGCGCGGCGCCGAGGAGGCGGTGGTCGGCGCGGGGGAGATCGGCTATCCGGTACTCGTCCGCCCCTCCTACGTGCTCGGCGGCAGAGCGATGCGCGTCTGTTACGGCCCGGAGGACGTGCGCGCGGCGATCGCCGGCTGCGGCGGCCTCGAGGTGCTGATCGACAGGTTCCTCGAGGACGCGGTCGAGATCGACGTCGATGCGCTCTGCGACGGAGAGGAGACGTACATCGGCGCGATCATGCAGCACGTCGAGGAGGCAGGCGTCCACTCCGGCGACTCGACGTGCGTGCTGCCGGCCCCGTCGCTCGACCCGCGTCATGCCCGCGAGGCCGCGGCGATCGTGCGCAGGCTCGGCGCGGCGCTCGGGGTCGTCGGCCTGCTGAACGTCCAGCTCGCCGTCTGGGAGGACGAGGTCTGGGTGCTCGAGGCCAATCCGCGCGCCTCGCGCACCGTGCCCTTCGCGAGCAAGGCGACGGGCGTCAACCTCGTCGCCGCGGCCTGCCGGCTGCTGGCCGGCGAGTCGCTGGCGGACCTCCGGCTGCCTGCAGAGGGCCCGCCGGCCGAGGTGAGCGTGAAGGCCGCGGTGCTGCCGTTCGCGCGCTTCCCGGGGAGCGATCCCGTGCTCGGGCCCGAGATGCGCTCGACCGGCGAGGTGATGGCGACAGCACGCGATCTGCCGAGCGCCTTTGCGAAGGCCGAGCGAGCGGCGGGCCGCCCCCTGCCGGCCTCGGGCACCGCGTTCCTGTCGGTCCGCGATGCCGACAAGAAGGGGATCGTCCCCGTGGCGGCAGCCCTGACGCGGCTCGGCTTCGGCCTGAGGGCGACGGAGGGCACGGCAACCACGCTCGCCGCGGCCGGGATCGCCGTGCGGCGGATCCGCAAGGTGTCGGAGCCCGGCGCCGAGCCGACCGTGGTCGACCTCATCCGGCG
>JACCZA010000291.1 GCA_013696185.1 Actinomycetota bacterium | reverse complement strand
CTCGACCGCTCGCCGATGGGCGTCGTCGGGCGTATCTCTCGCCTGGCACAGCTGCTGCAGGTCGAGCTCGAGCCGATCTTCGCCACCCACGGCGTGAACGGGGGCGAGTTCGACGTCCTGGCCAGCCTGCGTCGGGCCGGCCGGCCCTACCGCCTGATCCCGACCGAGCTCAGCAAGGCGTTGATGGTCACGAGCGGCGGGATGACGAAGCGCCTGGCCGCGCTCGAAGGCCGTGGGCTGATTCGCCGCGAGCCCGATCCGAACGACGGGCGCTCGACGGCGGTGACGTTGACGCGCGAGGGTCAGCGTCTCGTCGAGGCGATCCTTCCGCAGCACGTGGCCAACGAGCAGCGCCTGCTCGGCGAGCTGAGCAACGAGGAGCGTGCCCAGCTCGCGGGTCTGCTCGAGGCGCTGGCCGTCTCGCTCGGCGACGAAGCGGGCGCTCGCTTGCGAGGCGCGGCACCGGCCCGGCGGCGACGCGGCTAACGATGCAGGTTCCCAGCTCGCCCGCTCCTTCCCGTCAACGCGACGGCTCGACGCTCGTCGCGGCCACGGGCGGCGCGGTCCCAGCGGATCGTCGCCCCGTCGTGGCGACCACCACGGCTCCGAGGAGCAGGGCCACTCCCGCGAGCTGCAACGCGGTCGGCGCCTCGCCGAGCAAGGCCACGGCAAGAGCGACGGATGCAACCGGCTGGAGCAGGAGCAGGATCGAGCCGAGTGCCGCGGACAGCCGGGGGAGCGCAGCACCGATCAGGAGGAAGGCGAACACCTGCGACGTGAGCGCGTAGAGGGCGAGCCAGCCCTGCGCCGACACGGGCGGCACGAGGTCGAGCTGGCCTGAGGCGGCACCGACGATCGCGGCGGCCGTCGCGGCGCCGAGGGAGACGTCGAAGAGGGGGCCGGCGATCGCGCCGTCGCGGCCGGTCGCACGGAACAGCAGGAGGAAGCCTCCCCAGAGGGTGGCGGCCAGCAGACCGAAGGCGGCTCCGAGAGCAGGATTCCGCCCGTACGCTCCCTGCTCCAACGCGCCCGAGATCAGGACGGCGCCGGCCACGACGACCGGCAGGGCGGCGGCGATACTTCGAGACGGACGCTCGCCGAGCACGGCCCACGCGAGGCCCGCGACGACGACGACCTGGAGATTCGCGAGCACCGTCGCCAACCCGGCGCCGACGTCGTCGATCGCCGTGTGCCAGACGACGAGCTCGACGCCCAGGAGCGCTCCGGCGCCGAGAGCAAGGCCTCGCTCCCGCAGCCTGCGGACGGGGAGGCGCCGGCGCTCGCGGCCGGCCAGAAGGGCCAGTGCGGGGAGCGCGTAGGCGCAGCGGAAGAACGCGGCAGTCGAGGGCGTCACCTCCGCCAGCCGCACGAGGATCGCGGAGAAGGCGATTGCCGCGGCTCCGAGCGACGCCAGGAGCACCGGGCCGGGACGGGTCACGTGGATGTCCGCCGCAGCACTGCCGTCACTGTCGCAGCCCGAGCTGCGACGACGAGCGGCTCGGAAGCTCCCAGCTGCGACCGCGCCTGGAGACGAACGGGCTGCCTCCGCCGTCGAAGGCGGAGGCAGCCGGACCGTGCTCTACCCGCAGCTCACCGCGGGGTTGAACGGAGCGAAGAGCCCGCTCGGGTTGTCCGCATAGAGCCAGACGTGCATGTCGAAGTGCACGGGCATGACGGGGTTGTGGCCAGGCATCGGGCCGTCGAAGGGGCGGCCGAACAGCGAGGGACGATCGCCGTCTGTCGCCAGGTTCTGGTCGGCGTCCGCCTTGAAGTACTCGAGGCCGATCAGCTCGAGCTTGCCGTTCGACCGCGGCGCGTAGAGCAGGAGCTCGGGCCGGAGTGCGTCGACTGTCGAATCCGCGGCGAGCGCCGGGTTGATCGCATGGATGCCCATGACGCCGAGGGGCGAGGCCACGCACGGCTCTCCTGCGACGGTGTAGCCGTCCTTCTGGGCCTGCTCGAACGAGTGGTAGCGGGCGGTTGCTGCCTTGACCGCCTGCAGCTGATCGTCGAGTGCCGACCGCGTCGCGAGTGCGGACGGAAGCCAGGTCGCGGCCAGGATGACCCCGAGCACGAGCCCGGCGAGGAGGATGGACGATCCGCGCCGGGGGCGTGGCCCTCGAGATCCGGATGGGTGCTCGGTGCGTGCGATGCGCATGCGCTCTCCTTTCGTCTCCGCGCCCCGGTGGACGCCGAGAGCCGGTTTGCTTTAGGCATTCTCCTCGCCGCCACCTTAGTGGCGGTATAGCGAGCCTCCGCCGAGCTGCGGTGCAGCACCCACGCCACGGGCCGGGAGGAGGAGAATCCGGAGGCGATGGAGTTTCGCATCCTCGGCCCGCTCGAGGTCACGGCGGAGTCCGGGCCCGTCGAGATCAACGCGGCCAAGCACCGCACGCTGCTCTGTCTCCTGCTCGTTCATGCCAACGAGGTGGTGGCGACAGAGGTGCTCGCGGACGCGCTCTGGGGCGAGCGGCCGCCGCCGTCGAGCCGCAAGCTGCTTCAGATCTACGTCTCGCAGCTGCGGCGCGCTCTGGGCCCAGGGGCCCTCCTCACCCAGCCCCCCGGATACGTGCTCGAGGTGCGGCGCACAGCCGTCGACGCAGGGCGGTTCGAGCAGCTTGCCGGGGAGGGGCGCCAGGCGCTCGCAGCGGGCAACGCCGCTCTCGCAGCGGGGCTCTGCGCCCGCGCCCTGCGGCTTTGGCGCGGACCCGCCCTCGCGGACTTCCGCTACGAGGAGTTTGCCCGGGCCGAGGCGACCCGGCTCGAGGAGCTTCGGCTGAGCGTGCTCGAGGATCGGCTGCAGGCCGAGCTTGCGATCGGGCGTCGCGACGAGCTCGCCGGCGAGCTCCAGGGGCTCGTCAGCGCGCACCCGCTGCGCGAGCGGTTCCGGGCGCAGCTGATGGTCGCGCTCTACCGAAGCGGGCGTCAGGCGGACGCGCTGGAGGTCTATGCCGACGCGCGCCGCACCCTCGTCGACGAGCTGGGTCTGGAGCCGAGCCGCGAGCTCCGCGAGCTCGAGCGGGCGGTCCTGCGGCAGGACCCGGCTCTCGAGCTCTCGCCCACTGAGCGCGCCGCCGTGCGCGATCTGCCGGCGCCGGCGACTCGGCTGATCGGGCGAGCGCGCGAGCTCGAGCAGCTCGGGGCGCTCGTCAGAGACCCCGAGGTGCGGCTGGTGACGGTCACCGGGCCGGGAGGCATCGGCAAGACACGCCTCGCCCTGGAGGCCGGCGCCCGGTCGGCCGCCGACTTCGCGAACGGCGTTGTCCTCGTCGAGCTGGTGCCGCTCGCCGATCACGCTCTCGTCGTGCCCTTGATCGCCGAGACGCTTGGCGTGAAGGAGCGACCGGGCGAGCCGCTGATCCAGACCCTTGCGGCGGAGCTCCGTCCACAGGAGCTACTCCTCTTGGTCGACAACCTCGAGCACCTGCCCGGAGCGGTTCCGTCGCTCGGCGCCCTGCTCTCGGCGGCGCCTCGGCTGACCCTGCTCGCGACGAGCCGCGCCCGGTTGCGCCTGCAGGGCGAGCACGTCTACGCCGTGCCGCCGCTCGGCGTCCCCACCCCGGGCGAGCAGCTCGACCTCCGAGCGGTGGGGGAGAGCGCGGCGGTGATCCTCTTCGGCGAGCGGGCCCGAGCGGTCAACCCCGGGTTCGGCCTGACCGTCGAGAACGCTCGCACGGTTGCCGAGATCTGCACGCGGCTCGAGGGGGTGCCGCTGGCGATCGAGCTGGCCGCCGCGCGCGTCCGCATGCTGACGCCGGAGGCCCTGCTCGAACGGCTCGGGCGACGGCTCCCGCTCCTCACCGGGGGCGCGTGGGACCTCCCAGCGCGTCAGCAGACGCTGCGGGCGACGATCGACTGGAGCTGGGAGCTGCTCGGTGATTTCGAGCGATCCCTGGTCGCCCGACTCTCGGTCTTCCTCGGGGGCTGCACGCTCGAGGCGGCCGAGCGCGTGTGCGGTCCGGGTGCGGTGCTGGAGGCGATGGGGGCCTTGCTGGACAACAGCCTCGTCGCGCGCACCCCGGACGCGCGTTACCGCATGCTCGAGACGGTGCGCGAATACGGCCTCGGCCGGCTCGAGGCGGCGGGCGAGACGACGGCGCTGCGTGGGCGCCATGCCGAGCACTTCCTGGAGCTCGCCGAGCGGGCCGAAACAGAGCTGGTCGGTGCAAACCAGCTCGCCTGGCACGAGCGGCTCGAGGCCGAGCACGACAACCTGCGCGCCGCCCTGGCCTGGCTGCGCGAGTCGGAGCAGGCCGAGCTCGAGCTGCGGATCGCGGCCGCTCTAGGCCGCTTCTGGTACGTGCGCGGCTATCTGAGCGAGGGACGGCGTGCGCTCGAGGGCGCCTTCGGGCGCGCGGCAGCCGAGGCGCCGCCCGCGCTGCGGGCGAAGGCCCTCCGCTCGGCGTCGGCGCTCGCCGTGATCCAGGGCGACTACTCGGGCGCACGGGCACTCGCCGAGCAGGGGCTCGCCCTCTATCGCGAGGTGGGCGACCGGCCCGGGATCGTGCGCTCGCTCAGCAACCTGGGCGCGATCCGGCTCGCGGAGGGCGAAGTCGATGCCGCGATCTCCGCGCTCGACGAGAGTGTCGCGCTCTCGCGCGACCTGCCCGACAGGCGGCTCGCGGCGATCGCGCTGAACAACCGCGGCGACGTCGCGCTCACCCACGGTGACTACGACGCGGCAGCCGCGCTGTTCGCCGAGAGCCTGACCCTCCTGCGCGAGCTCGGCGATAGCGCCAACGTCGCTCGCTCGCTCTTCAATCTCGGGGCGGCGTCGCTCGAGCGCGGCGAGACCGAGGACGCGCTGAAGCTGCTGAGGGAAAGCATCTCGCTCTGCCTCGAGCTCGGCGACAAGGAGGACGTCGCCTGGTGCCTGGTGGGCCTCGCAGCCGCGGCGACGAAGGGTGGCGATGCCACGCGCGGAGCCGTGGTGCTGAGCGCTGCCGACGCGCTCCTCGGCAGCATGGGGGCGCTGCCGAAGCCCTACGAGCGCGGCCTGCAGGAGCGAACCCTCGCGGCGATCCGCGACCGGCTCGACGAGGCAAGCTTCGAGGCCGCCTGGGCCGAGGGTCGAGCGCTCGAGCTCGACCGGTCGGTCGCCCGAGCGCTCGAGCCTCCCCCCTCGAGATGAGCTCCGCGCCGCGTCACGTGTCGCCCGCGCTCAGGCCCGGATCACGTGCTTCACTGCGAGGCTCTCGAAGACCGGCTCTTGGGCCGGAGCGTCACCGGCCACGGCGCGGACCGCCGGCCGTAACCGCTCCTCGCGGAAGCGCTCCCAGGAAGCCTCGGACTCCCAGACCTCGACGATCCGGAAGCCACCCCCCGTCGGCCCGGCCGCGTGGACGATGAGGCCGTCGGGGGTCTCCTCGCCGAGCGCAGCCGCCACGCGCTCGTATGCCTCCCAGCCGGCGGCAACGTCCTGCACGTAGGCGTAGGTCATCTCGCTCCTCCTGCTTGCGTCGACTCTCAAGGGGGCGGATGATCGAAGGCGGCGCCTTAGCGACGGTAAAGCGGGGGGAGATCGAG
>JACCZA010000229.1 GCA_013696185.1 Actinomycetota bacterium | reverse complement strand
GTAGGCATACCATCGGGGACGGTGAGCAGAGCCCGGCGGAAGTCTTGCTGCGCCGCTAGGGCCTTAGCTTCAAGAATGCGGCAGTTCATCTCTATGTACCCATCGCCTCGTGCACGGATGCGCTCGCGTGCTTCGTCGAGCGAGGCGGTGCAAGAGTCCACGTCACCGATTCCGAGTTGAGCAGCCGCTCGGACTACTAGCGCGTGGGGGATAGGGAAAGTGAGTCTGATCTCGTCGAGGTTGTCGAGATGTTGTGCAGAAAGATCGAGTGCTTCTTCGTAGCGCCCGCAGAAGACGAGCATGTACGAATGGCGAATGAGGAACGAGGAGCGAATGATTGGATCCCGCACTCTCTCTACGAGATCGACAGCTTCGGTCGGGCTCAGCAGGTGTTGCTTAACTCCTCCAAGGCGCCCCGCCAAGTGCGCACGGCCGGCCATCAGGCGAATGTGGTCATCAGGGCTTCCGCGAACGAGACGTTCGTGCTGTGCAAAGTAGCTTTCGGCTGCGTCAGATTCAAGCTCGAGGGCGCAGACGAAGAGGTTCCAGAAGACCTCGCGAAGCGTATCCTCATTGGACGCCGCACGTCGCGCGGCGTCCAGATGGGCTAGAGCGGTACCCTCCCTGCTGTTCAAGAGTGCAGCGCGGCCCGCGATCAGCAGGGCGCGAGCGAGAAGTGGATCAGCTTGATCCAGTCCACGACTCGCTTCCAGAGCCATCGCTTCGGAGTTAGCGAACATTGCTTGTCGAACGGCGACCTCTGCTCCAGCCAAACTGAGAATCGGAGAAGCGAACCCTTCTCGCTCCGCCCAAGAGAGCCATCGCTCAAGAGTACTGAGTCGATTGTTGTACAGAAGATCATCCATCGCGGCGTGGACAAGTGAAACGATTGCCGCCTTGTCGGGATAAGCCTGAAGAAGCGTAAACGCGTCGTCCCAGAGAAGCTTAGTCGTGAAGTAGGAGAGAAGGCGCGTCACAGCCAGATTGCTGCGCTCGTCTTGTGGATCAAACTTGTGCTGGAAGAACGTACGGAGCAGAGGGTGGAGGCCGAACGTCTCATCGTCTTCGCGCGTGAGAATCCCCAAGGAGCTGCAAGTTGACAGTACAAGTGAGGCGTTTTGGCCGATTGCGTGAGTAGTCGTTTCCACGGTTATGGAAGGAATGAGAGCAAGCGTGGTGACGTCCCTGCGTAGGGCAGGCGGAATGGCCTGATAGAACTCGTCTGCCAGGTAGCTGAAGAGCGCCGAGGGGACGCCCTGAGCCGGCAGGATAGCTTCCTCTCGAAGTGCGGCGAGCGCGAGCACGGCGGGCCAGCCGTCGGCCATTGCAACGAGTGCCGATACCTCCGCTTGCGGTTTGTCTGCCAGCAACTGCGCAGCCTCCTGCGAGTCCATGGCGAGCAGAGGGCCTCCGAGTTGCGTCGCCTCTCCGTAGATGAGGCGTCGTGCGCTTGACCAGGAGGGCCTCGTCCGCGACGTAAGCATTACTCGCAGCGGCATGGACGAAACTAAATGTTCGACGAATCGCTCGGCGGGGACGTGTCCAGAGAGGAAGTGGTAGTCGTCGAAGACTAACCACGCTCCCGACGGCCAGTCCCGAAGATCTTCGACGAGCAACTGAGCAAGAGAGTCGACATCGTCCTCTGCGCTGTGGGTCGCCGAGAGCAGACGGTGCACGCGAGCGCCCGCCCCCGGGACGATCTGGGCCGCCGCGTCTGCCACGCCGACCGCCAGCGCGGCTACGTCCGCGGAGGCTGGGCCTCCGATGTACCACGCGGCTCTCCGGTTCTCTTGCGCGAGCCATTGGCGCGCGAGCGTGGTCTTCCCGTAGCCGGCGGGGGCGACCAGCATGATGATTCGGGCCTTCGACTGGTCGAGCAGGCGCGTCAGCCTCGGCCGCTCGATGATCCTGCGGCGGGTCTGTAGGCCCTCGGCGTTCATGCTTTGAAGATCACCCCGTCTTCGCGCGGCCTCGATGCACCCTACCGCGCTCTCCCTGCGGCTTCCAGGACTGCCGTGCCCGCCACGCGCCGGCGCGTGGCGGGCACGGTTTGCCGTCAGCCTCCCGAACCGAGAGAGATCGGCTCGAAGCTTCGAGCGAGCGGATCTCTTCCGGTCAGCACGCGATATGCCACCGGAATCTGCCGCCGCCGCGGGACGCCGAGCTTCTGCCGCAGAGCGTCGCAATGCGCCTTCGCCGTGCGCGGCGAGATTCCGAGCCGTTCTCCTACCTCGTCGTTGGAGCAGCCCGCGGCGATCAGCTCGACGACCTGGCGTTGACGTTCGGTGATCGACAGCGGCGGGGATGGTGCGTTGGTCTTCATGGCGACGAAGCTAACAGCGGTGTCACGCGCCGACCATTGACCGAAAGGCGTATTGAGAGAAGGTTCCGTCCCGACCGGTTACGTCGCTTGCAACAGCCCCTCGCCCCGCACGAAGCTCGCCTCATGTCCACGCTGGTTCGCCTCGCGCAACTCCGTCTCGTCGAGAGCGCCGATGCGCAAGAGCAGGTCGAGCTCGTCGCGCAGGTGCGTCCGCATCATCTCCGGGCCGTCCGTCGCGATCGTGAACAGAACGCCGTTGTCGACGAATGCGCGCAGGGTGTCTCGCACCGCGTCTTCGCCCGCCAAGGCCTTCGTCAGGAGATTCGAGGTCGGGCAGAGCTCGAGGACGATTCCGGCTTCGCGCAGCGCGTCCATCAACGGCGGGTCGTCGGCAGCCAGGACGCCGTGGCCGATCCGGTCAGGGCGCAGCGTCTCGACGACCTCGGCCATCTCTTGGCGACCCAGCTCGCCTCCCTCCTCGCCGACGTGGATCGTCACACCGAGGCCTGCCTCGCGCGCGGCCTCGACCTGCGGCACGATCGAGCGGTAGTCGAAGCGGCCGCCGCCAGGGCGCGGCCCCGCGATGTCCACGCCGACCACGCCGCGGGGCGCGTAGCGGATCGCCTTCTCGACGATCACCTCGTTCTGGCTCGGCGTGAACGTGCGATCCATCATCAGGATCAGGCCTGCGCGCACCTGCGGATACTCGAGACTCGCCCGATCGAGGCCGCGTGCCGCGGCCATGATGATGTGGTCGAGGTCGCGCTCGCCGCCGCGATTACGCTTCATCGGGTTGAAGCGCAGCTCGAGCGTCGTGATCCCCTGCGAGCGGTAGGCGCCCCCGATCGCCCCGTGCACCGAGCGCTCGACTGCGAGCGGGCTCGACTGGATCAGCTCCGTCCAGTGATAGATCGCATCGAGTGCGTCGAGGTTCTCGACGCCGCGGGGATCCGAGACGGTGACGAGCCGGTCGAACTCCCAGTAGTCCTTCACCGGCAGAGCGATCCCCTGCTCGTGCGCGAGGCTCCAGAGGGCGTCTGAGGCGACCGAGCCGCCGAGGTGGGTGTGCAGCTCGGCGAGGCCCTCCCTCATGGGGGGAGTCTAGAGGCCGGGCCTGCGCCCATTATCCTTTGCCGGGAATGGCCGGCCCACTCCCCGTCGCCGGGCCCTCCGCGTGAAGGTCGGAATCGTCGTCCCGTACTCGTGGTCGTTCTGGGGCGCCGTCGTCGAGCACGCCGAGCTGCAGGCGCAGGCTCTGCAGGCGGTCGGGATCGAGACGCGCACGATCATGGGCCACGACCCGCCAGGAACATTCACGCGCGCGCTGCACCCTCGCCACGGCCGTGGCGGCCGCCCGCCGCCCGACGTGATCCCGATCGGCCGCTCGGTGATCGTCCCGGCGAACGGATCGCTGCCGAACATCATCCTCAGCCCGCGCTCGATCTTCGCCATCCGCCGCGCGCTCGAGCGCGAGCGCTTCGACCTGCTGCACCTGCACGAGCCGCTCACGCCCATCCCCTGCATCGCCAGCCTGGCGCTCGCGCGGACGCCGATCGTGGCCACCTTCCATGCCTCGGGGGAACTGTCCTGGCTCAAGATCGCCAAGCCCGTGTGGGGCTTCCTCGTCGACCGGATCGACCACCGCATCGCGGTGTCCGCGCAGGCGCGCGACTCGGCCGACCGATACTTTCCCGGCGACTACGAGCTGATCCCGAACGGCGTCCTGATCCCGCCCCGCGCCGACCCGGGCGGACGCGAGCGGCGCGTCGTCTTCGCCGGCCGGCAGGAGGCGCGGAAAGGCCTCCCGGTGCTGCTTCGGGCCTGGCCCGAGGTACACCGGCGCACGGGCGCGCGACTGCGTGTGATCGGCGCGGATCCGCTCGCGGTGCGGTTGCTCCAGGTGCAGGAGCGGACCGGCGACGAGGGGATCGACGTGCTCGGCTTCCTCCATCAGGAGGAGCTGACTCGCGAGCTCCTGTCGGCGTCGGTGCTCGCCGCTCCCTCGCTCGGCGGCGAGAGCTTCGGCATGGTGCTGACGCGCGCGTTTGCCTGCGCGACACCGGTCGTGGCCTCCGACATTCCCGGCTACCGGGACGTGATGACCCCGGAGACCGCCGTCGGCGTTCCACCCGGGGACCCGTCCGCGCTCGCCGAGGCGCTCGTGGCCCTGCTGGAGGACGAGCCCCGCAGGCGGAGTCTCGGAGCCGCCGCGCGGGCACTCGCGGAGGAGCGCTATTCCTGGGACGACATCGGTGGCCGCCTGGCGCGCATCTACGAGCTCGTCTCGGGCATCGAGGTGTCCGCGGCTGCGGCAGGAGCCCGTTGAGGGCTCTGCCGAGGAGTTTCTGGGCGCGGGCCTCGCTCGTGCTCCCGCTGATCGGGCTCAGCATCGCCCTGCTCTGGTGGCGCGGGCCCGACTGGAGCGTCGTCGGCGATGCGTTCACGATCGTCGACTGGTGGTGGATCGTCGCGGCGCTCGCCCTCAACCTTGCCTCCGTGCTGGCCCGCGCGCTCGCGTGGCGAACCGTGGTCGATCAGGCCCTGCCGACCGTGCGCGAGCGCTTCGGTCGCGTCTTCTCGGCGTTCGCGATCGGCCTCCTGGCCAATGCCGTCCTGCCCGGGCGCATGGGCGAGCTCGCTCGCGTCGCCGTTCTGACGCGGAACCTCCCGCGAGGCCAGGGGCACACCGCGACGCTGCTCGGCACGGTCTTCGCGCACCGGCTGTTCGACCTCTTCCCGGCGATCCTGCTCGTGGGCTACGTCGTGATGACCGCGCGGATTCCCCACTGGGCCCTCACGAGCGTCGTGATCGCCGTCGGCGCCGGCCTCGTCCTGTTCGTCTTCGCCGTCGCCGGCTCGCGCATGCAACGGCGGCCCCTGCCCGACGCCGGTGGAGCGCTGCGCCGGCTGATCGAGACGGGGAGGCAAGGTCTCGGCGTCCTCCGTGCCCCGCTTGCGGCCACGGTCGCGATCCTCCTCCAGTGCGCCGGCTGGTTCCTTCAGCTGCTCGCGGTCTACATCGCGATGCGCGCCTTCGGCATCCACGCGCCTCTGCCGGCCGCCGGACTCGTGCTCCTGCTGATGAACGTGGCGACGATCTTTCCCCTCTGGCCCGGGAACATCGGCCTGCTCCAGGCAGCAGTGGCGCTCCCGCTCGGCTCGTACGGGGTCGCCTATGCGCGCGGCTTCGCCTACGGGCTCGGCTTGCAGGTGGTCGAGATGTCCGTCGGGGTCGGCGTGGGATTGATCTTCCTCGCCCGCGAGGGTCTCTCGATCGCGACGCTCAGACGGATGCCGGCCGAGGAGGAGAACGCAGAGCTGGCCCTGCCCGCGGCCGAGCGCCCGCGGGCCCCGGTCTCCTAGCTCTCGCCCCGCTCGGCCTGGCGCAGCTTCTGCGCCAGGATCTGGAGCATCTTCCAGGCGATACCAGCGTTCTGCTCCACGAGCGGGCGGAAGTTCCAGGGCGTCATGCCGTAGCAGCGGAGATCGGTCTCGGCAGTGACCGTCGCGGAGCGCTCCCCCTCCGAGATGAGGGCGATCTCGCCGAAGTAATCGCCGGGGCCGAGGGCGCCGCGCTCCGCGCCGCGCACCGTCACGCGTGCCTGCCCGTCCTCGATCACGAAGAAGCCCACGCCGCCGCTCCCTTCCTGTGCGACCACGTCGCCTGCCTTGAACGTGCGTTGCTTCATCGACTCGGCCACCTGCTGCAGCTCACGGCGATCGAGGTCGGCGAACAGGGGAACGCGCTGCAGGAGCTCGAGTGGGGCACCGGCCACGGAGGAGATACTCGCAGGTCGTCCGGAAGCTTTCAAATGGGCGGCTCGAGAGCGCCGGTGCGAGCGGCGAGCTCCTCGATCCGTCCGTGCGCGGCGTCGAGTTGAGCCCGGCAGAGGCGATGGATCTCCTCGCCTCTCTCCCAGAGCGAGATCGCCTCCTCCAAGCCGGTCTGACCGCGCTCGAGCCGCTCGACGATGCCCTCGAGCTCCCGCAGAGCTGCCTCGAAGGTCGATGCCTCGCTCACGGACGCACCTCCTCGACACGGGCGCCGAGCGCGCCCTCGGCGAGCTCGACCTCGACGCGCATGCCGGTCTCGAGGCCGACACTCGTGCGGAGAACCCGACCCTCGGGGGAGCGCGCGATCGCGTAGCCGCGCTCGAGCGTCGAGCGGGGCGAGAGGGCGCGCAGCCGCCCGGCGGCCTGCTCGAGCGCTCCGCGGCGTCGCTCGAGCAGGAGCTGCGGCGCCCGGCGCAGGCGATCGTGCGTCTGCTGGAGGCGCACGGTCTCGCGCTCGAGGAGCCGGAGCGTCCCGCGGGAGAGCCCTGCACGGGCGCGGTCGAGCCGGGCGACCAGCTCGACGACGTCCGGGACGACGAGACGGGCGGCGGCGGTCGGCGTGGAGGCCCGGGCATCGGCGGCGAGATCGCAGAGAGGCGTGTCGCCCTCGTGACCGACCGCCGTCACGACCGGCACGGGCGAGGCGACGATCGCCCGCACCAGCGCCTCGTTGCTGAACGGCAGGAGATCCTCGAAGCTGCCTCCTCCGCGCGCGATCACGATCACGTCGAGCTCGGGCTCGGCGCAGAGGCGGCGGAGCGCGTCGATCACGGCCTCGGCCGCGCGAGGGCCCTGCACATACGTCTCGGCGACGAGCAGGCGGGCGGGCGGAAACCGGGCAGTGATCGTCGCGATCACGTCCTGCTTGGCCGCCGCGTCGTTCCCCGTCAGCAGGCCGATCCGGCGCGGCATCCTCGGCAGGGCGCGCTTGCGCGTCGCGGCGAAGAGCCCCTCCGCGGCCAGCCGCTGCTTCAGCCGCTCGAGCGCGGCGAGGTGGTCGCCGAGACCGAAGCGCTCGATCGTCAGCGCCCGCAGGCGCAGATCGCCGCGCGCCTCGAAGAGCTGAGGCCGGCCGAAGACGTGCACGCGCTCGCCATTCGCGAGGTCGAGCCGCAGCGCATCGAAGCGGCCGCGCTGCATCGTGACGCCGACGCACGCCGAGCCACCCGGATCCTTGAGGGTGAAGAAGACCGTCTGCCAGGCCGCCTGACGCCGGAGCTCCGTCACCTCGCCCTCGACCCACACCGTGGGCAGCCGCGACAGCCAGTCGCCGACGCCGCGGTTGAAGGAGGCGACCGTGAAGACCTTGCGGTCGCCGTACTCGATCGCCTCGACCTTCACACGGGAGAGCATGCCAGCGGACTCCGCTGTGCGACAGAGGCCGAAGCCGCCAGTCCGCCTGGGCGGGCGGTGGCGAATCTGCAGAGACGCTAGAGCAGGATCTCCGTGGCCGTCTCGGGGGTACAGCCGACCCCGATCAGCTCCACGGCTCGGTGCAGGTCTGCCTCGCTGCCGGCGAGCCGCTCGGCCAGTCGCAGCGGGTACCCCGCCTCGATCAGCACGTGCAGGCGCCAGCTCTCAACCTTGGCGCGCTCGCTCCCTTCGGTCTCGACTAGCTCGCTCATGCTCGGCTCTCCTCCCTTCGTCCTCACGTAGACGATCCCTCCCGGGAGAAAGTTTGCGCTCGAGGCCCCGGCGGAGGTCGTTCCGCCTGCCGATGGCGGGAGGTCCCTGTCAGTCGACGCGCGGGCCTTCGAGCCCGACGAGGCGGCGGCGAGCCTGTGCCACCGCCTCGTCGATCCGGCGGGCGAGCTCCTCGAGCTGGCTCTCGAGGGCTGCGCGCTCGGCCTCGGCGGCGGCCGAGAGCGTCTGCAGCTGGCGCCGGAGCTCCGTCTCGCCCGCGGCCAGTTGTTGGGTCAGGGCCGTGGCGATCTCCTCCCGCTGCCGCTCGAGGTGGGCCGCGAGCTCGTTCAGACGACGCTCGAGCTTCTGGACGCCGCTGTCGCCGGCCCGCGTCATGCGCTCGGCGAGCACGCCGGCGGCATCGCGCGACATCGTCTCGACCGCCCGGTCGAGCTCCCGCGCGAACCGGCGTGCGGCGTCCTCGCGGGCGGCCTTGATCGCGTCCTCGAAGCTCTGAGCCGTGCTCTCCGAGTAGCCGCGCGTCGCGTTCTTCACGGTGCGCTCGAGTCCCTCCAGTGCGCGTCGCTCGATCTCTGCGAAGCCGCTCGTCAGGCGTTGCGCCGCCTCGGACTCCTCGCGCTCGAGCCGTCCGCTGAGCTCTCGCTCGCGCCGCGTGAGGCGCTCGGTCAGCTCCCCGAGCGCCCGCCGCTGCTCGATCCCGTGTTGCTCGAGCGTGGACTGCGACTCGGCTCCGACGCCCTCGGCCACGCGCTTCAGCTCCTCCCGCAGACGGACGATCTCGCTGCGCTGCTCCTCCGTGCCGGAGGCCAGGCGCTCGACGTCGGCCGCCACCCGGGCCTCGGCCTCGGCGAGCAGCCGGCTCTGGCGCTCGCCGAGGCGTGCGAGCTGGGTAGTGAGGTTCGCGCTCGCGCGGTCGAGATCCTCCGACCAGCCGCGCAGACGGCTCTCGACCGCGCGCTGGGCATCCGCGAGCGACCCCGCGAGCTCGACGCCTGCGCGGCGCTCGCGCTCGGCAAGGTCGATCCGGCGCTCCTCGGCGAGGCGCCGCTCCTCCTCGGCAAGTCGGGCGACGGACTCCGAGCGAGCTCGCACGAGCAGCCGCTCGAGCTCGGCTGCCGAGGAGGCGGCTTCGCGGGCGACGAGGTCGCGCAGCCGCTCCTCCGCGCGCGCGAGCTCGCTGTCCAGGCGGCGGGCACGTGAGACGGCCGGCTGCAGGAAGTAGGCGGAGCCGCCCGCGAGCAGGCAGGCGGTGAGGCCGCCGGCGGCGAGCGCGAGCTCCTCGCCCGGTGCGAGCGCGAACGCCACCCAGGCGCCGACCGCGAGCGCGCCCAGGAGCAGGAGGACGGCGACCAGCGCCCTTCGGCCGAGCTGACCGGTGGCCGCCGCGGCCAGGGCGCCCGCCGCGACGAGCACGCCGAGCGCGAACAGCACCTCGAAGAGGGGTGCGAGCTGCATGGCGGCAATCGTAGGGTCAGGCAAGGCGGAAGACGAGGAGCGCGGCCGCGAGCGCGACGACAGCGGCGGTCAGGGCGCGCAGCGCTTGCTCCGGCCCCTCGATCAGTTCCGCGCGCTCGAGGGGCCGCCGGCGGCCGTCCGCGTACTCGAGCGTGCCGGCAACGGCGCTGACCCTGCGACGCAGCTCGCGCACGGGCGCCGAGAGCGACCGCTGCGCATGGCTCAGCAGGGCCGCGCAGGTCGCCGCGAGCAGTGCTTCGAGACGAAGCCGCTCGGCGAGCGCGACGTAGGCGGTGAGGACGGGAAACGCCCCCCACGCGAGCGCGAACCAGAGCCCGTTGTGGAAGCGGCCGCCGGCGAGCTCGAGGTTGTAGGCGACCACGATGAACGAGCCGAACAGGATGCAGAGCAGGAGCCAGGGCGTCCAGGCGAGCGCGGCGAGCACGCCGATCGCGACGGCGGCGCCGACCGAGACGAGCGCGAGCAGGACGAGCACGCTCGCAGGGATCGCCGTGCGCAGCGGCCGGCCACGCAACTCGTCGAGTGCGTGCGCACCGATGCCGAGCGCGAGCGCGAAGGCGAGCAGCGTCCAGAGCAGGCGGCCGGTCCTGAGCTCCGGTGCGAGGCCGGCACCGATCGCGACGTAGGAGAGGTGCCAGAGCGTGTAGGGGACGTGGAGGAGCGTGACGTAGTCGCGCCAGCCGCCCGCGGTCAAGGCGTAGAAGGCGGGCCGCTCGCCCGCGCTCATCCCCGCCGGCCCCAGATCACGATGCCACCGCCGAGGCTGAGCCGCCGCCAGTGGATCTCCTCGATCCCGGCCTCGGCCCAGAGCTCGAGCACGCGCTCGAGCGGCGTCCGCTCGTAGAAGCCGCGGATGCTCGGGCCGAGGAAGCTGCCGACCTCGTGCCAGCCCGGCGAGACGATCCGCCCGGCGAGAGGGAGCCCGACCCGGACGTACAGCGACCAGAGGCCGCGCCAGAAGGCGCGCTCGGGCACGGCGAACTCGAGCGAGGCGATCGTCCCGCCCGGCCGCACCACGCGGGCCAGCTCGCGCAGCGTCGCGCCGGGATCGTCCACGTAGCGCAGGAGGTACGTGAAGGTGAGGTGGTCGAAGTGCGCGTTCGGGTAGGGGAGCTCCTCGGCGCGGCCCTCGACGAGCCCGATGCGGTCGGCGAGCCCGGCCTGCTCGACCCGCCGGCGGCCCGCGGCGAGCATGTCGGCGCTCTGGTCGATGCCGATCACCGAGCAGCCGGTGCGGCGCACGAGCTGGATCGCGACGGCTGCGGTGCCGGTGGCGACGTCGAGCACGGTGTCCCCCGGACGCGCTCCGATCCTCGAGGCGAGGAAGCTGCGCCAGCGCGAGTCCTGTCCGAACGAGAGGAGCGTCGCGTAGCGGTCGTAGGTGGGTCCGAGCGGCGCGAAGAGCCGGCGCGCGTGCGCTGTCCGGGCAGGCGGAGCGGCGGCCACGGAGCGCAAGTCTATGCTCGACCCGTGGCCCTGACGGAGGATTTGCAGCGGATCGCGGCCGCCGCCGCCGCGCACGCGGAGGCGGGGGAGGGGCTGGCCGGCGTGATCGCCGCCGAGCCTGCGCGCGGGCAGCGACTCTATCTCTGCGCCTTCGAGCGCCAGGGGGAGGAGCACAGCTGGCTCGCGCTCGACGAGGGAGGAGACCCGGTCGTCGAGCGGGAGCTCGTCCGCGAGGCGGTGTCGATCGCCGCGCTGTGCGAGACCGCCGTCGAGACCGCGGCGGGGGGCGACCTGGAGGAGCTCCGCTCGCAGCTCGTGGCCCTGCGGCTCCGCGAGAACCCGCCCGGGATCGACGAGGCGGAGGAGGCTGCGATCTCGCTGGAGCGGGCGCTCGGCGCCCCGCCGCGGCTCGCCTCGCCCGCGTACCTGGACG
>JACCZA010000223.1 GCA_013696185.1 Actinomycetota bacterium | reverse complement strand
AGTTGTACGTCAGCTCGAGCCTGTCGGCGTCCCCGGGCAGCCCCATGAAGACGTTGATCGCCTCGTCGCGGATGGGCATCCGTCGTCGCTCCTCGAATCCGAGCGCGCGGTAGAACGCGACCGAGCTGTCGATGTCGGTGATGCGGTAGCACGTGTGGACGAGCTCCATGCGGCTGCGCAGTCTACGCCGGTGGCGCGAGGCAGCGAGACGTCAGCGCGGGTCCGAGGCGAGGAGCGCGGCGACCGAGAGCCGCAGCTGCAGCGAGGAGAAGGGGCGCAGGAGCACCTCGCCGGCTCCGATCTCGCCGCGACGGAGCTCGTCGGGGGTGCCGGTGCGTGGGGCGACCAGGAGGACCTTCACGTCCGCGGTGCGTCTGTCGGTGCCGAGCAGGCGGCAGACCTCCGCCGCGGGGAGGCCCGGCAGGCTCCAGTCGAGCAGGAGGACATCGGGAAGCGACTCGCGCACTGCAGCGAGTGCCGCCTCGCCGCTCTCGGCCTCCCCGAACCCGAAGCGACGCGCTCCGAGCATGCCGCGCACCGCCGCGCGCAGCCCACGCTCGGCCGAGGCGATCAGGATCGTCCGCGTCGGCGTACGGGGAACGGGCCGCGCCGGCGACTGCGTGCCGTTCAGCCCGAGCGCGCCACGGGCTGCCATGACGAGCTGCGAGCAGCTCTCGTGTCGGTCGGCGCAGCGCTTGGCGAGGCTCTGCGCGAAGACCGGGTCGAGCGCCTCCGGGAGCCCCGGCTGCCTCGTCGAGATCGGCGGCGGCTCGTCCTTCAGGTGGGCGAACATGAGGGAGACGTGGCTGTCCCGCTGGAACGGGGGCCCCCCGGCCAGTGCGTGATAGAGAACGCACGCGAACGCGTAGATGTCCGAGCCGACCGTGACCCGGGCACCTTCGATCTGCTCCGGTGGCATATAGTCGATCGTGCCGACGAGCTGCCCGTGGCTCGTGAGCCCGGCCTCCGACGTGACGCCCTTCGTCAGCCCGAAGTCGCCGAGGTACGCGCCGCGCTCGTCGAGCAGGACGTTCGCCGGCTTCACGTCGCGATGGAGGATGCCCCGCTCGTGAGCTGCGTCGAGCGCCGAGCCGATCTGCGCCGCGATCGAGAGCGCGTGCTCGGGCTTGAGGGCGCCCTCCTGCCGCAGGAGCGCGTCGAGCGTCGTGCCGTCGATGTACTGCATGGCGATGTAGAGCAGGCCGTCCCGCTCGCCGGCGTCGTAAACGGTGACGATGTTGGGATGCTGGAGCGCGGCGGCGGTGCGCGACTCCCTGGTGAACCGCGCGCGAAAGGCGGCATCGGTGGCCGCGTCGGGGGACAGCAGCTTGAGCGCCACCGTGCGCTCGAGGTGCAGGTGCTGGGCGCGATACACGACCCCCATGCCGCCACGCCCGGCGATCTCCTCCAGCCGGTAGCCGGCGAGCACCGTCCCCGAGCGGAGATCGGTCGCGAGCGGTGCGGGCTCCGCGTCGCTGTGAACGGTGGCGACGGCGCCGGCGGAGCGAAGAGACGGGGATCGGTCTGCCACGAGCCTCGCCTAGCCCTCCCTGTCCAGGTCGTGCAGCACACGGCGAAAGACGTCGACGACCTGGGGATCGAACTGGCGCCCACGGAGGCGCTCGATCTCGGCGAGCGCCTCGGCCACCGGCCAGGCGCGCCGGTGGGGCCGGCGATGGGTCAGGGCGTCGAAGACGTCGGCCAGGGCGGCGATGCGCCCGACGAGCGGGATCTCCTCGCCCTCGAGGCCGCAGGGATAGCCGCTGCCGTCCCACCATTCGTGATGCGTCAGGGCGATCTCCTCGCTCATGCGCAAGAGCTCCGAGCGGCTGCGCCCGAGGATCTCGCCCCCGACGACCGTGTGCAGCTTCATCGCCTCGAGCTCGTCGGGGGTCAGCTTCCCCGGCTTGAGCAGGATCTCGTCGGGGACCGCGAGCTTGCCGACGTCGTGGAGGGGAGCGGCGCGCTCGATCAGCTCGACCGTGTCGGCGGGAAGGCCGAGCCCCCGTGCGACGAGCGCGGCCAGGCGCCCGACCCGCCGCCCGTGCTCGCCCGTGGCGTCGTCGCGGTACTCCGCCGCGAGCGCGAGCCGGTCGACGATCTCGAGCCGCGCCTGCTCGAGCGCGAGGGTGCGCTCGAGCACTCGCTGCTCGAGGAGCGCGTTCTGGTTTTGGAGCTCGAGCGCGAGTAGCCGCGTCAGCATCAGGTTCTTGACGCGGAGCACGACCTCGGTCGTGTCGAAGGGCTTCGTCAGGAAGTCGCTCGCGCCTGCCGAGAGCGCGCGCATACGCGTCTCCCGGGTGCTGTCAGCGGTCAGGACGAGGATCGGCAGTCTCGTCGCCCCCTGAATCCACGGCTCGAGCTGCTGCATCACCTCGAAGCCGTCCATCTCCGGCATCTGCAGATCGAGCAGGAGCAGGTCCGGCTCCCCCGCCGCGCAGAGCGCGACGACTTGCGTCGGGTCGGTCGTGCCGACCACGTTCGTGAAGCGCGAGACGCCCAGCAGCTTCTCGAGCAGCATCACGTTCTGCGGCTGATCGTCGACGATCAGGACGCGGCCCTTCATGACGTCGGGTGCCTCGAGCGGCTCGAGCACGCTCATCCCGCGATCGGCCGTCTCGGAAGCCGGTGGCGGCCGATGCTGCACGACTTCGGTCATGATCCTCCCCTCGTTGGGGCTTCGGCAGCCGCGCGCTCGCCCTCGGGCATGTGCTCGCGCAGGAGCTCCATCAGGCGGACGACGTCGAACGGCTTCGACAGGTATTCCTCCATACCGGCGGCGCGCAGAGGCTCGACCCGCTTCGGGGTCGCGTCGGCGCTCAGGACGATCACGGGGATGTCGGCGGTCTCCGGCTCCGCGCGGAGGCGCGCGAGCACCTGCTCGCCGTCGATGTCGGGCAGGTGCAGGTCGAGCAGGATCAGGTCGGGCCCGTGCCTGTGGGCCAGCTCGAGCCCGAGCGTCCCCTGCATCGCCACGAGCAGCTCGACGTGGGGGAAGCGCGCGAGCACGCGCTCGACGAGCCGCAGGTTCGAGAGGTTGTCTTCGATGTAGAGGACCGCGCCTCCGCGCTCCTCTCCGCCCGCGCCCACCAGAGCCATCTGCTCGTCGAGCTGCTCCCTCCGCGCCTCGGCGCTCTCCGTCTCCCTCAGTTCGACCCAGAAGGTGCTGCCCTCGCCGGGCACGCTCTCGACCTCGATGGTGCCCCCCATCG
>JACCZA010000206.1 GCA_013696185.1 Actinomycetota bacterium | reverse complement strand
GTGGTCGTCCGGCCGCCGGCAGGTGCCGCGCTGCGCGTGCCGTTCGCGATCGCCTTCGGGCCGCCACGGCAGGAGCTCCTGCCCGAGGCGGAGCTGTCCCAGGAGACGTTCTCGCCCGCGGATGCCGTGCCCACGGTGCTCACCCTGCGCGCGGGCTTCGTCGAGCGGGTCGGCGGCCTCGACCAGATCGAGCCGGTCGAGCGGCTCGACATCGAGCTCTTCACGGGCGACGGCAAGCGGATCGGCGTCGTCGCCCGGGTGCGGAACCTGCTTCCCGGCCGCTTCGCGTTCGGCATCACCGGTCGCGATCCCGGCGGGCAGCGGCTGAAGCCGGGCCCGTACAGCCTGCGCCTCGTCGCCGTGCCGGCGGGCGGCGGCCCGGCGAGCACTCGTCTGCTGCCCTTCACGATCCGATAGGGGATTGAGCACGGCTCGGCCGGGAAGCCAGGACTCGGTGAGCCGGGCGTACACTCGGTTCGAGCAGTACCCGCCAAAGGAGGGCTCAGTTGACGACAGTCGAAGCGCCTGCCTCGCACCTGCGCGAGAACCCCTACGAGCTGGCGAAGGAGCAGCTCGTGAAGGTCGCAGCGTCGATGGGCTTGGAGGACAGCCTCGTCGACGTCCTCTGCGCGTGCAAGAAGGCAGTCGCCGTCGCGATCCCGACGCGCATGGACGACGGCTCGGTGGAGGTGTTCGAGGGGTTCCGCGTCACGCACAACATCGCCCGCGGGCCCTCGAAGGGCGGCATCCGCTACCACCCGGACGTCACCCTCGACGAGGTGCGGGCGCTCTCGATGTGGATGACCTGGAAGTGCGCGCTCATGGGCATCCCCTTCGGCGGCGCGAAGGGCGGCGTCGTCTGCGACCCGAAACGCCTGTCGCTGCGGGAGCTCGAGCGGATGACGCGCCGCTACACGACGGAGATCATCAACGAGATCGGCCCCGAGCGGGACATCCCCGCCCCCGACGTCGGCACGAACGCGAGCGTGATGGCGTGGATCTTCGACACGTACTCGATGAACAAGGGACACTCGGTGCTCGGTGTCGTGACCGGCAAGCCGCTCGCGCTCGGCGGCTCGCTCGGACGGGAGGAGGCGACCGCGCGCGGCGCCCTCTACTGCGTGCGCGCCGCGCTGCGCAAGCAGCAGCTCGAGCTGGCGGGCGCACGGGTGGCGGTGCAGGGCTTCGGCAACGTCGGCAGCTATCTCGCCCGCTTCCTCGGCGAGGACGGCGCCACGGTCGTCGCGCTCTCCGACTCCTCGGGTGGCATCTACAACCCGAAGGGCATCGACGTCGCCGCCGCCTTCGCGCGCAAGCGAGAGACCGGCGCGCTCGTCGGCCTGCGCGGGGCCGAGGCGGTGTCCAACGAGGAGCTCCTCATGCTCGACTGCGACGTGCTCGCCCCCTGTGCGCTCGAGCAGGTGCTCCACGCCGGCAACGCCGGTGGCGTGAAGGCGAAGATCGTGTGCGAGGGAGCCAACGGCCCGACGACGCCGGCCGCCGACGAGATCCTCGAGGACGCGGGAATCCTCGTGCTCCCCGACATTCTCGCGAACGCCGGAGGCGTCGTGGTCTCGTACTTCGAGTGGGTGCAGGGCCTGCAGGAGTACTTCTGGAAGGAGAGCGAGGTCAACGCGAAGTTGAACGACATCGTCACGCGCGCCTTCAACGAGACCTGGGACGCCCACGAGCGGCGCGAGACGAGCATGCGCCTCGCCGCCTACGGGCTCGCCGTCGAGCGCGTCGCGGAAGCCACGACGATCCGCGGCCTCTACCCGTAACGTGGGGGGAAAGAGCGCGGGTGGAAACCTGCGGTTTCCTCCCACGGACCCCTCTTCCCTGACAAAGCGCACTGATCGGACACCTGACTGGCCTCCCGGGCGAGTGAATCGCCCTCCGGCCTCCGACTCCTCGCGTTGTTCGAGCACAGGAAGGCAAGGCAACCCCTCGCCCCTGCAGAGACCCCGGGAGGGGGGTGTGGGGGGAACCGTCAGGTTCCCCTCCACCGCTCCCCTCAGCGAACGCTGTTCGCAGGGAGCACAGTTTCGAGCTCAGCGCAGGTGTGCTCTTGGGGCGAAGGGCGACTTGCTCGCCCGGGAGCCCACCCAGATGTCGGAATCCGTGACTTCACCGCCCGGAAGAGCGCAGCTCTTCCGGGCGAGCGGAGCCGCGGCGAAGCAAGTAGAGCCTGCCGGCTCCGAGTGCGACGAAGAGGGCTCCGAAGAGGAGGCCGATGCCTCCGCCACGCAGCGCCGTCAGGACGATCGTCGTGAAGCCGATCGCGACGAACAGGATGGCGAAGACGACGATCGAGCCGCGGTAGAGGCTCACGAGCCGCGCGCCGCCGCGACCATCACCCGGCAGGGGGCGTGCTTCAGCACGTAGTCCGTCGTGCCGCCGAAGATCCCGCCGTGGCGCCGGCGCTTGCCGCGTGGGGCCCCCATCACCACGATCTCCGCCTGCCGGCGCTCGGCCTCCTCGACGATCGCCTGTCCGGCCGTCCGGCCGCGCGCGATCCGGGTGACGACGTCCACGCCGTAGAGGTCTCCGATCGCGCGCGCCTCGTCGAGGACGTCGTCGGCCCGGAGCTCCTGCTCGATCAGGTCGGCGTCGAGCGAGAGCTCCAGCGGCACCTCGATCACCGTCACGGCGGCGATCGAGGAGCCCCGCTCGGCGGCGAGGCGCGAGGCGACGTTCATCGCCTCGTCGGAGGGATAGCCGTCGACGACGGGGACGAGCAGACGCCGGTACTCGAGCGCGAGCGCCGGACCGAACGCCACCGGCGCCCGCACCGTCCTCCTCAGCGGCTCGCCCACCCGACGGCGATAGACGGCGTAGAGGAGAAAGCCGAATGCGATCCAGCCGAGACCCGCGTAGCGGGCGCCCGCGTCCTGGAGCACGACCACGACCCAGGCGATCGCCGTGCCGAGGCCGCCGAAGAGGGCGAAGAGCGGCACCTCGACACCCCGGACGCGCAGGTTCGGACGCGCCCGGTAAGCCAGCTCCTCCCGCTGTCCGCGCGCCTTGATGCGCAGGGCGAGGACAGAGGCGTGGGCGACCGTGAACGAGAGCATCGCGCCGAACGTGTACATCGTGCCGAGGAAGTTCAGCTGCCCCGGCAGCAGCACGACGATCGAGAGAAAGCCGGCGAAGACGACGAGGGAGAGCCAGGGCGTCTTGAAGCGGGGATGCAGGCGCCTGAACACCTCCGGCAGCTGCCGGTAGCTCGCCATCGAGTAGGTGATCCGGGAGGCGCCGATCACCCCCGCGTTCGTGGCGATGAAGAGGATCGTCGCTGCCAGGACGCCGACGTAGATCCTGCTCGCGTCGAGCAGCATTCCATCGAGGCCGAGATTCTCGACCAGGCCGAGCACCGGGTCGTTCGCGAAGCCCCCCCGCTCCGGCGGCAACCCCAGTCGCGTCTCGAACCCGCCGCCCTCGGCCGGTGAGACCGGCAGCGCCGACAGCGCCACGAGCGGCAGCGTGAAGTAGATGGCGAAGACGGCAATCGCCACGAGGCGGATCGAGTTGGGGATGTCGCGCGGCGGGTTGCGCGCCTCCTCGGCGAGGTTCGAGACCGTCTCGATCCCCGTGTAGGCGATCATCCCGAGCGGGATCGCGATCAGGAAGTCCCTCCAGGCCGGGGCAATGCCCCAGTGCACGTTGTCGACCAGGACGCCGGGGTTGAAGATGAGGAAGAAGCCCAGCCCGACGAGCAGGAGCTGCGTCGCGAAGTCCACCACCGCGAGCAGGATGTTGAGGCGGGCCGCCTCCTTGATGCCCACGATGTTGAGCACGACGAGCAGGACGATCACCGCCGCGCCGACGACGACGTCCCACGGATTCCGGTTCAGCGGCTCCCAGAAGATCGAGAGGTAGTGCGGGACGAAGAACGCCGAGATGGCGATCGTGATGATGTAGTTCAGCATCTGCGCCCACGCCGCGCCGAAGCTGACGAGCTCGTTGAAGGCGTGCCGCGCGAAGCTCGACGAGCCGCCCGCCTCCGGGTAGCGCACCGTGCCCTCCGCATACGTTGCGGCAGTCGCCGCGAAGATCAGGCCCGTGATCAGGAAGACGAGAGGCGTGAGGCCGAGGGCGTAGCCCGCGACGAAGCCGAGCGCGTAGTAGATCGACGAGCCCACGTTGCCGTAGGCGGTCGAGAAGAGGGCGGGCGTGCCGAGGACGCGCTCCAGGCCCGCCTGCTGCCGACGCCGCCGTGGCACGGCGGCACTCTACGCGGAGCGCAGGCTCCTATAGTCCGGCCCGATGCTCCACCTGCGCTTGGTCGTGCCGCCCGAGCTCGCGCCGCGGACGCTCGACACGCTGACAGCGGCGGCCGCCGTCTGCAACATCGTCCACTTTCCCGGCGCCTCGCGGCAGCCCGACGGAGACCTCGTTCTCGCGGACGTGGCGCGCGAGGACGCGAGCATCATCCTCTCCGACCTCCGCCGGCTCGGCTTGGAGCGCGAGGGGGCGGTCATGGTGTCGGAGATCGACACTGCGCTTTCCGACAGGGCGCGGCGTGCCGAGAAGGCGGCCAGCGGCTCGCCGGCGGACGCGGTCGTGTGGGAGATGGTCGAGAGCCGCACCTCCGAGAGCGCCGAGCTCTCCTTCAGCTTCCTCTCCTTCATGGCGCTCGCGACGATGATCGCCGCAGTCGGGATCCTCACCGACTCCCAGATCCTGATCATCGGCGCGATGATCGTCGGCCCCGAGTTCGGGCCGCTCGCCGGGTTCTGCGTCGCGGCAGTGGAGCGCAGGCCCTCCCTCGCCCGCCGGTCGCTCACCGCGCTCGCGGCGGGCTTCCCCCTGGCGATCGTGGCGGCGCTCCTGCTCACGCTGGCGCTGCGCCTCGCCGGCCAGGCCCCCGATGAGCTCTCCGCGGTCAGCCGGCCGACCACCACCTTCATCTCCGAGCCGAATGCCTACTCCGTGCTCGTCGCGGTGCTCGCCGGGGTGGCGGGGATGCTCTCCCTCTCGACGGCGAAGTCGGGCGCGCTGATCGGCGTGCTCGTGTCGGTGACGACGATCCCGGCCGCCGGGAACATCGGCGTCGCGACGGCCTACGGCGACTGGGGCGAGGTCGGCGGCGCCACGGCCCAGCTCCTGCTCAACCTCGCCTTCATCATGGTGGCGGGCGTCGCGACGCTCGGGCTGCAGCGCTCGCGCTTCCTGCGCAGGCGGCGCGCCCACAGCCGCCTGCCCGCAAGGCGAGCGGAAGGCGCGGACCCCCCTCCGTGACGATACTCCGGCGGTGATCGTCGACTACGCGCTCTACGAGCAAGGCCGGCGCAGCCGCGTTCAGCCCGCGCTCGGGGATGTCTTCGAGGCATGCAGGATCGAGGGCTCCTTCGCCTGGGTCGAGCTGCGGGACCCGACGCCGGAGGAGCTCGACCGCGTGCGCGCGGAGTTCCACCTGCACGAGCTCGCGATCGAGGACGCGGCGCACGCGCAGCAGCGGCCGAAGCTCGAGCTCTACGGCGACTCGCTCTTCGTCGTGCTCCGGACGGTGTACCTCGACGACGACGAGACGCTCGAGCCCGGGGAGCTCCACGTCTTCCTCGGAGACGGCTTCGTCGTCACGGTGGAGCACGGCCGGACGCCTGTGCTGGCGGACGTGCGGCGCGGTCTCGAGGCGCGGCCGGAGCTGCTTCGCTGCGGCCCCGCGGCCGCGCTCTACGGTCTGGTCGATGCCGTCGTGGACGAGTACGAGCCCGCGATCGACCGCCTCGACGTCGCGATCGACGACGTCGAGGCCCAGGTCTTCTCGTCCGAGCGGGACAATTCCGCGCAGCGCATCTACCGGCTGAAGCGCGACGTGCTCGACCTGCACCGCGCGATCGCTCCCCTCGTCGACCCGCTCGCCAAGCTCGCGAGCGTCGAGCACCCGCTCGTGCACGAGAGCCTGCGCACCTACTTTCGCGACGTCCACGACCACCTCGTCCGCATGGCCCACGCAGTCGACGGCTACCGGGAGCTCCTGACGAGCGTCCTGACGTCGAATCTCACGCAGGCGGGCTTCCGCCAGAACGAGGACGTGCGCAAGATCTCGGCCTGGGCGGCGATCATCACGGTGCCGACGGCGATCGCCGGCATCTACGGCATGAACTTCGAGCACATGCCGGAGCTCGGGTGGCGCATCGGCTACCCGCTCGCGCTCCTCCTGATGGCAGCGATCTGCTTCGCCCTCTACCGCCGCTTCAAGCGCGCCGGGTGGCTCTAGCGCGGGTGGAAACCTGCGGTTTCCCCCCACGGGCCCCCTTCCCTGACAGAGCACGCTGCTCGGACGACCGACTGGCCTCCCGGGCGAGTGAATCGCCCTCCGGCCTACGACTCCTCGCGTTGTTCGAGCACAGGAAGGCAAGGCAACCCCTCGCCCCTGCAGAGACCCCGGGACGGGGGTGTGCGAAGGGAGACAGCTTCGAGCTCAGCGCAGGTGTGCTTCTAGGGCGAAGGGCGACTTGCTCGCCCGGGAGCCCACGCACCTGTTGGAGTCCGTGACTTCACCGCCCGGAAGAGCGCAGTTCTTCCGGGCGAAGCCCGGGGACGCGCAGCAACCCGCGTTGAACCGGCCCCAGGCTCGCTCAGGCCGAAGCACAGAGGGAGCGCGTGTGCGAAGGAGCGCGTGTGCGGTGGCCTTCAGAAGCGCCCGCGAGCGACGTACGGTAGGTGCATCCGCGCGTCACATCCACAGTTCGCCTCTCAGGCGGGTCCGCTCTTGACGTGGGAGTGGACACTCGAACTGCTCGCGTCCGCCCGGAACGCCTGGCTCGCGACGGTGCGGGCCGATGGACGCCCGCATGTGGCACCGCTCTGGATCGTGCGCGTGGACGCGAGCATCTGGTTCTCGACACCGGTCTCGACGACGAAGGGCCGGAATCTCGAGCACGACGGGCGTCTCGCTCTCCACGTGGAATCGGGCGATGACGTCGCGATCAT
>JACCZA010000192.1 GCA_013696185.1 Actinomycetota bacterium | reverse complement strand
GTACCGGGCTGATTCCCGCCAGATACCCGCCGCCCGCCTGCGCCTGCGGCAGCAGGATCCGCACCCGCGAGGTGCCGCGCGGCAGCGTGAAGCGGAAGCTCGCGGCAGCCACCGTCTGCGCGCTCGTCGCACGCAGGGTCACCCGCTTGAGCGAGACCCACTGCCCGAGCGCCGTGCGACGCTGGAAGAAGACGTACCTGCCGGCGAGCGAGCGCGCCGCGCTGACCCGCGTCGAGAAGGTGAGACCGACGCGCGAGAGCGTCACCCGCGGCCGCACCCGCACCGTCACGCTGCCGCTCGAGACGCTCCTCGAGCGAGCCTGGTAGACGGCCTGGACGGTCGGCTTGACGACGAGGCTCCACGCTCCGCCGGTCGACGTGACGGTGCTGCCCACCTGCTGCTGAGCCGTCTGACCGAAGGGCTGCGCGAGCACGGCGACCGGCTCGCCGGCCGCACCGCTCGAGAGCTTGCCGCTGAGCGTGACGCCGCTGCCGTAGACGGCGATCGAGCGCGACGCGGCGAGCGAGAGCGTCACCGCGGGCGCGGTCACCTGCACCGTGCCGCGGAAGTTGCCCTTCTGCGACGGGTCGCGGTAGTTGAAGGTGCCGGACTCGCCGAACGTGCACGATCCCTGCTGTGCGGGCTGGATCGTCAGGTTGCAGGCGAGCTTGTCGAAGGCGACCTGGTGCACGACCGTGTCGGAGTTCGTCCAGGTCACGACGTCGCCGACGGCGACCGTGATGTCGGCAGGCACGAAGCCTGCCTTCGTGATGGTGACGGGCTTCGTGGCGGCGCTCGCCGGCGAGACGATCGCCAGCACGAGCAGCGCCACGAGCCCGATCGGATACCTACGCATGGGTGGTGCCTCCTCGCGACTCGAGAACGTGAAAGACGTTGCAATCACATGGATCCTCGCGAGAGCGCCGACCTGCGCCCCCTCACAGACTCCTTGCGATTTCCGTAGCTCTTGCCCTCAGACGGTCACCCGGAAGGGTGAGGGGGAGCCGGCGGGTGACGAGGAGCGTGGTATGACTGCCGCGTGCGCGCCCTCGTCGCAGGCGGAACCGGCAAGATCGGGCGCGCCGTCGCGGAGGCGCTCGGACGGAGGGGCTACGAGGTGGTCGCCGCGGGCCGGCGGGACGGCGACCTCTCGACCGCCGCGGGCGCACGCTCGCTCGTGCAGCGCTCCGCCTCGCGCCTCGGGGGCCTCGACCTGCTCGTCCACGCCGCCGGCGACGGCTTCCGGCCGCAAGCCGTCGAGGAGGTCGAGGAGTCGGACTGGGACGCGGCGTTCGGCGTCACCGCAAAGGGCTCGTTCTTCCTCAGCCAGGCGGCCGCGCCGCTGCTGCGGCCCGCGCGGGGGTCGATCGTACTGATCGAGGACGTGGCCGCCGAGCAGGCCTGGCCGCTCTTCGCGCCCCATTGCGCCGCAAAGGCGGCGCAGCGGATGCTGACGCGCGTGCTCGCCCGTGCGCTCGCGCCGGAGATCCGGGTGTGCGGCGTGGCGCCGGGACCGGTCGCCGTTACCCCCGAGCAGGAGGAGCGCCGCGCGGCGGAGACCGTGCTCGGACGCGTCGGTACGCCGCAGGACGTCGCCGAGGCGGTCGTCTACCTGGCGGGAGCGAGCTTCGTCACCGGCACGAGCCTCGTCGTGGACGGCGGCCGCCTCCTGCAATCCGGGAGCAGCCGTGGCGCGTAGAGCTGACGATCGGATGCTGGCCGAGGCCCCTCACTCCGCCTCGCCTGCGTCGCCCGAAGGCGCGAGCATGTCTCCCGGGCACGACGGGCGAGGCAGCGACTCCCGGCTCCTACAGAGCGTCGCGGAGCGCGATCGGGAGGCCTTCGAGGAGCTCTACCGTCGCTACGCACGACCGGTGTACGGCCTCGCGCTCCGCCGGCTCGGCGACCGGGAGCGAGCCGAGGAGGCGGTGCAGGAGACCTTCGCCTCGGTCTGGCGCTCCGCGGAGAGCTTCGACGCGAGCCGCGGTGCGGGGGCTTCCTGGGTGTACGCGATCGCCCGGAACTCGATCGTCGATCGTCTGCGCGCCCGCCGTGACACCGTGGCGGAGCTGCCCGACACCGTGGCGCCGGAGGGCGGACCGGACGAGGCGGCGGAGGCGGGCTGGATTGCCTGGCGCGTCCACCGGGCGCTCGAGGAGCTGCCGCCCGCCGAGCGCGAGGTGCTCGAGCTCGCCTACTGGAGCGGGCTCTCCCAGAGCGAGGTCGCGCGCTTCCTCAACCTGCCGCTCGGCACCGTCAAGACCCGCACCCGCAGCGCGCTCGGCCGCCTCGGCCGCCTGCTCGAGCGCGAGGATCTCGCATGAGCGACCCGCACTTCGACGATCTCGTCGATCCGGGCGTCACCGGCGCGGAGCGCGAGCGGCTGCGCCGAGCCCACGACCTGCTCGTCGCCGCCGGGGCGCCGCCCGAGCTCCCCCCGAGCCTCGTCCACCCGCCCGGGCAGGTCCCCGAGGCCGAGCTCCATACGCTGCCGCGCGGCTTGCCCCGCCGGCGCCTGGCGGCCACGATCGTGCTTGCGGCCGCGCTCGCCCTGGCCGCCTTCGCCGCCGGGTACCTCGCCGGCGACCGTGGCACCGAGCCCGCGTTCCCCACCGACTTCGTGCTCGCGATGCGCGGCACCGACGCGGCCCCCGACGCGCGCGCCTCTCTCGCGGTGGGGAGGAGAGACGAGGCGGGCAACTGGCCGATGACGATCACAGTGCGCGGCCTCGAGACTCTGCGTCCGGGAGCGCGCTACGAGCTCTTCCTGACCCGGGACGGGCGGCCGGCCCAGTCGTGTGGCACGTTCGTCGTCGCGGGCGAGAAGACGGTGGTCTTCCTGAACGCCCCCTTCCGCCTAAAGCGGTTCGCGGGCTGGATCGTAACCCGGGAGGACTCGGAGCGGATCCTGCTCAGGACTGCCGAGATCTAACCGCCTGGCTCGCTCGGCTCAGGGCGCGACTCGGCAGTTCGCGAGAAAGGCCGCGTGCGTGTGCGGCATCAGCCGCTCGAGGAACGATTCCGCCGCGGCCGCCACCTGCCGGATCTCGAACTGGGCGGACTCGTGATTGCGCAGGCCGCAGAAG
>JACCZA010000173.1 GCA_013696185.1 Actinomycetota bacterium | reverse complement strand
ATTCCGCACCCGCGCGTCCTGACGGCGGAGGACTTCGACGACATCGCGAGCGCGCCGGACCTGTACGCCCGCAAGTTCGACACCGCCCTGGACGCCCGCATCCTCGACCTGATCGACGAGCGGCTGTTGTCCGACGAGGAGGCCGGGAGGCAGGTGCCGCCGAGCGTCGGCAGCGCCCGCTAGCGACCCCTCAGGAATCCCTTGAGCGCGGTGTACGCAGGCCGTGCCGAGAGGTCGCCGTTGAGGATGCCGTAGCCCTGCTGGTGGACGTCGGAGTCGCCTGCCCAGGCGCGCTCCCTGTACAGGATGATCACGGGCACGTAGGAGAAGTTCGCCTCCGTGTACCGCACCGCGCGCACCAGGTAGTCGCCCTGCTGCTCGGGCGTCACCCCGCGCTGCCAGTCGGCGATCCCCGGCCAGTTGTCGTGCGCCGACCAGCCGAGCTCGGTGAACCAGACCGGCTTGGCGTCGTCGCCGTTCTGGCGCATCACCTGGCGGACGGCCGGAAGGTGCGACAGCCGGTAGATCGAGCCGTCGTCCGGCGTCTCCGGCGGCAGGTCGCCGGGGCTCTGGTACGGGTGCGTCGCGAGGACGTCGAAGGAGCCCTTCGCCCCGGCGGCGTAGGCCGCCTGGATGTAGGGGGCGTCGTTGTGGGCGACGCCCGCGAAGAGCACGAGCGCGCCGGGGTCGCCCGCCTTGATCGCGGGATACGCGGCGCGGAGCAGCTCGACGTACTGACCGACCGTGCCCTGCCAGAAGTCGCTCAGGTTGGGCTCGTTCCAGACCTCCCAGGCGGCCACGCGTCCACGGAAGTGCTCGGCCACCCACCGCGCAGCCCAGGCGTAGTCGTTCACGTTCGTGGGCGGCGTGGTCGCGCCCTGGCCGCCGTTCGCCCAGCCGGGGGTCATGTGCAGCATGCCGAGCACCTTCAGGCCGCGTGCGCGCGCCAGGTCGACGCAGCGATCGGCGAGGTCGACGTGCCACTGGCTGATCATGTACGGGCCCTGTCCGACGATCGCGGACCAGCCGATGTCGACGCGCACCCACTCGGCTCCCGCCTCCGCGAGCCGATCGAGCACCGTCACGCGCTCGGCGTCGGTGTAGTACCCCCACGTGCAGTGGAACTGCGTGCCGACCCCTGCCCGTGACGTCGAGGGCGGCGGCGGGGCGGGTGCCGGCGTCGTGGTGCCGGGCGCGGTCGTCGTCGCGCTCGTCGTCGTCGCGCTCGTCGTCGTCGACTGGGTGGTGGTGACCTGCGTCGTCGTCTCCGAGGTCGTGGTCGGCGGGGGAGGCTTCTTCGGGCCGTGGGGAGCGCTCCTACCGCGATTCTCGACCAGCATGTCGTCGACCTCCTCCTCGAGCACCGGCCGCTCCCAGGAGGTCAGGACGATCCGGTCTGCCTCGAAGCTCTTGCCGGAGGAGCCGCCTCTGCGGAAGAGGGAGACGCCGAGCTGGCTGCCGCTTCGTACGGCGACGTGGTTGACGGGCACGAAGCGCTGCCACTCCCGCTTGAGTCCGATGCAGCGGCTGCTCGTGTCCAGGAGGCGCTGCTGGGCCGACCACTCCTGCACGCGCAGGCACAGTCGCTCACCGACGGCGGCACTGCGCGCCCAGGCGGTCGCGCTGTAGACGGTGCCCGCCTGCGTCGAGGGCACGGGCCGCGGCTGCTGGAAGATCTCGACCGAGGCGTGGGGGCGTTGCAGCGAGACGCGCACCGCCCGGTTGTCGTCGACGCCGTTCCGCGTGAGGCTGAGTCGGGAGCGATGCCCCGACCAGCCTTCCAGCCCGCGCTCGAAGCTGCCGTTGCGCAATCGGTTCTGGGTGCGGCCCTCAGCACCGGAGGCCTGCGAGCTGAGGACGAGGACGGCCGGGACGAGGAGCATCAGTGTCGCGCTCAGGGGGACTCGCAGGGTGAGTGTCATGCAGGGGCTATCGGAGCCGCCCCGGCCGTCAAGTTCCCTCGTTCGAGGCTACTTCGAAGCCTGCGTCCGCGACGCGGGCGCTCCCACTCGACGCGCTCGCTCGGGGGCTCGACAAGGGTTTCGCCGCTGCGTGTGCAACGCTGTTCCCATGCGCGTCGCGAGCACCCCGGTCACGCCGAGCGATCTCCGCTTCCCGCCCGCGGACGGGCGAGCGTGAGCGCCACGAGACGAGAGATGCAGCGGACCTACGCGGAAGAAGTAAGGGGAGGCGACGCGGACGCGGGTCTGCCTCAGATCCTGGACGCGCTGCGCTGGCGTTGGAAGGCGATCCTGCTCTTTGCGTTCTTCTTCACCCTCGGCGCCACGCTCCTGGTCGAGCGGCTGCCGTCGCAGTACGACAGCGAGGCGGTGGTCGCCTTCTCACCACGGGCCGACGTGCCGGCGGCCGGCACGGACTCCGTCCGGGTGCTGTCACCGAAGTACGCGGCTTACGTCACGTCCGCTCCCACGCGCGAGCTCGTCGGCTCGCGGATCGGCGAGAGCGCGGGCACGCT